>JANORI010000337.1:0-4257 GCA_031415235.1 Acidobacteriota bacterium
CGAACGCGTGATGACGCGGTGGGCGCTCGAAGCCCTCGAAGCCCGCATCGAGCTGGCCGAGGCCCGACCGGCGCAGGCCCTGGAGCGGCTCCTCGTCGTGCAGAGCCTGCTCACGTCCAAGGGGCTCGTGCTGGTCGAGCTCGAAACGCGTCTGCTGCTGGCCACGGCCGGCCTCGCCACCGGCCATCCGGCGGCGCGCCGCGACCTCGCCGCCCTCGTCGCCGACGCCGAGTCCCGCGGCGCCGGGTTGATCCGGCAACGCGCGATGCAGCTAGGATCGTAGCGATGGCGGCCGACGAACCCCACGTGACCGGTCTGCTCCTGGCGTGGCAGCGGGGGGATGCGCGGGCCGCCGACGAGCTCGTGCCGCTGGTCTACGCCCACCTGCGCAGCATCGCCGCCAACCGGCTGCACGCGGAGCGCGACGGACACACCTTGCAGCCCACCGCGCTCGTGCACGAGGCGTGGCTGCGCCTGATGCGGCAACACGGCGCCGACTGGCAGAACCGCTCGCAGTTCTACGCCATCGCCGCGCAGATCATGCGGCGCATCCTGGTCGATCACGCCCGCCGGCGTCTGGCCTCCAAGCGCGGTGACGGCGCCGTCATGCTCGATGTCGACGAACTGGCCGACGTGATTGCCAGCCCGATGCCCGACGACCGGCTCGTGGCGCTCAATACCGCCTTGGAGCAGCTCTCGACGCTCGACGAGCGGCAGGCGCGCGTCGTCGAATTGCGCTTCTTTGGCGGACTGTCGGTGGAGGAAACCGCTGACGTGATGACGCTTTCGCCCACCACCGTGAAGCGGGAATGGGCCACGGCGCGGGCCTGGCTGTTCCGCGCCGTGCAGGACGGACCGCCGCCCGGGTGACCCCGTGGATTCCGGTCGGCCCGTCCTGAATCACGCCTCGTTGCAGGTCACGGGATCGTGACCGTCACCGGCGGCGATGGCAGTCCGGTACCGCACGCATTCGTTGCGGCGATGCTCAAGGTGTAGGTGCCGGCCGGGACCGCTCCGGCGATGCTGCGTCCGCTGATCGGGAGGCTGCCGACGAACGAGCCCGTGACGATGAGCGTGTAGCCCGAGGGCGCGGACCCGCTGGCGGGGAGCCCCCACGACAGGCTGAGCACGTTTCCGCTCGTCGTCGCCACGAAGTTCGTGGGCGGCGCCGGTGCGCCGCTGCAGGCGCCGGGGAACGTGAGCGTCACGCTGTTCGATGACCCGCTGTGACCGGCACTGTTGGAGGCGCGCAGCGACATCGTGTAGGTGCCTGCATTGACGCTCGGATACGACAAGACCTCCGAGACGGGAAGGCCATGCTGCGACAGCGTAATGGAGCCGGTGATGTCGAGAATCAGTGAGTTTGGCGTGCCTCCACCCGCCGTATTGGTCCACGCCAGCCCCAAGGTGGTGCCGTTGACGAGCCCCAGCAGGTTCGCAGGTGCCGACGGTGGCGCGGGCACGTTGACGAAGATGCGGATCTCGTTGGAGGCCACGCTCCTCAGGCCGGGCGAGAGCGAATGCGCGCGAATGTAGAAGGCCCCCGTCGGCGCGACGAACGTGAAGGTCGGGGCGGTGCTGCCGGTCGCAACACTCGCCAGGACCTCCCCGGGCACGATGCCACCCTCGAGGACGTAGCCCGTGGGTGTAATGCTGTTGGCTGGAGCCGTCCAGGTGATCGTGACCGTGTTGCCGACAATCGACGTGGCGGTCAGGTTCGTGGGCGGGCGCAGCACGGTAGGCGTGGGCGCAACCTTGGCCACGAAGGCATCCGTGAAGGCGGCAAGACTCGTCTGGAACGCTCCCGTCGAGGCGGGGAAATTCGAGGAATTGGTCTCGCCCGCGACGTAGGCATTGCCGAAGCTGTCCAGGGCGATGCCATAGCCGCGCTCGACTCCTGAGCTGCCACCCCAGTAGGTGCTGAACACCAAAGCGCTGCCCGCGCCGTTGACCTGACTGATGAACGCGTCGCCCGATCCGGCGTTCGCCGCCTGCAGGGGCGCGACCGTGGGAAAGTTCGGGGACGTCGTCCACCCGGAGACGAAGGCGTTGCCCACGCCGTCGACGGCGACGTCGTAGGCCACGTCGCCCCCAGTGCCACCGAGATACGTGCTGTAGGTGAGGGCGCTGCCCGCGGCGTTGAGCTTGGCCACGAAGGCGTCATTGCCGGGCCCGTTTCTCGACGCTTGCAGGGGAACAGCGGTTGGGAAGTTCGAGGAGTCGGTGTAGCCGACCACATAGGCATTCTGGGCAGCGTCCAGAGCGAGGCCGTTGACGGCGTCATAGGTCATGCCGCCCAGATAGGTGCCGTAGACGAGCGCACTGCCCGCGGGGTTGAACTTGGCGACGAACCCATCACTGACCCCGCCGCCGATGGTCGCCTGGATCGTGCTCGTGCCCGCGCCAGGAAAATTGGCCGAGGACGTCGTGCCCCCGACATACGCGCTGCCGGCGCTGTCCACGGCGATGGCGCCGCCGTCAAGGCTGAACTCGCTGGCGATGCCGCCAAGATACGTGCTGTACACGAGGGCATTGCCCGCGGCGTTGAGCTTGGTAACAAAGGCGTCAAAGTTGCCCGGAGAAGCGGTGAGCGGCTGATAGGCCGCAACGGCCGGAAAATCACCCACATCAGGGACGCTGCTGCTCAGGCCGGAATTCGTGTGGCCTGTGACATAGGCGTTGCCAGAACCGTCCACGGCGATGCCGTAGCCCCTCTCAACCCCGCGGCCGCCCAGATATGTGCTGTACACCAGGGCGTTGCCCGCGGCATTGAGCTTGGTGATGAAGGCGTCGCCGCCCAGGTTGTAGGACGCATCGAAGGCTCCGACGAGGGGAAAGGCGATGTTGCCGGATCCGGCCTGGGTGGGTGAATCCGTCTCGCCGGTCACAAACGCATTGCCGGTGCCATCAACGGCGATGGCACGGCCGATGTCGCTGCCGCTGCCGCCCAGGTAGGTGCTGTAGACCAGCGCGGTGCCCGCGGCGTTGAGCTTGGCGACGAACACGTCATCGCTCCCCCGCCAGGTCGGCTGGATCGGACTTCCGCTGGCACCGGGGAAATTGGTGGATCGGGTCACGCCGGTCACATACGCGTTGCCCGCGCTGTCCACGGCGATGGCGTGACCGGTGTCATTGCCGTTGCCACCGAGATACGTGGAGTACGACAGCACCGGGTCGATGACCAGAGGCCGGGTGGTGTCATAGCTGGACACGTGAAAACCTACGCGGTCGTCTGCCCGTAGCTCGTAGCGCCCATCCACCAGGTGCCGTCTGCCGCCGAGGTCCTGGTAAATCACCGGCTTCTGCTGCGTGAGCGCGCCGTGGGCCGTTTGGAGGATCAGGTTGCCCTCGGGGTCGATCGAGAGCGCGTCCACGCCGTCGAAGGCGAGCGCGACCCGCGAGGGATCGGCGTTGGGGCCGACGATGAAGTCGTATTCGAGTTGCCGCTGTTTGCCGTAGTAGACCAGATCGATGCCGGGATAGACGCTGGCGTACTTCACCCGCGCGTAGTGCGGCACGTCGCGTCGCCACCTGTCGGGGTCGTTGCCGATGAGATAGTTACTGGTGCCAGGCAGCGGATCGAGCCCGGTGAGGGTCGGCTGCGCGTTCGCGTCCATGAGCCGCATGCGCACCACGGTTGAGGACGGTGCGGGGGCGCGCAGACTCAGCACGGCTTCGGTGGCGGTGAGGAACAGGCTGTAGCCTTCGCCCCTGGCGAGGAACCTCACCTGCTCGTCGCTTTGGCCCTGGTTGGCTTCGAAGGCGAGCGGCAGCTGGCCGTAGCCGACCGATGGCCTGGTCGGCGCTGCGGTGTCGGCCCGCCGAGCGCCTGCGACGTCGCTGCACGCCTGCGTCGTGGCCATCACTGTCGCCCCTACCAACACGGTGTGAGCGATCGCCGTGGAAACACGAATGCCTCGCGCTGGACTGTTCATCGGATCCCTCTGGGAGAGCGCGGGGGCGCCGAACCTGCCAGAAGCCATCGATTCAGGCAGGCTGGGCGGTGCTGACCCACACTCACTACTGCTAGACGCGCAGGAACTCGCGCCGAGGGACCACGGCGCCAACGCCGCTTCGATTGAGCGCGTGGTGCGGGACTACGGCTTCTTCGCGTCGAGCGTCACGGCCTTGATGGCCTCTTCGCCGCCGGCCAGTTCGGTCTGTCCGGCCGGGTATCCGTTGATGCTCAGGAAGTAGGCCAGGATGTCGGAGTATTCCTGCGGCTTCATGCTGCCGGGCGCGTCCATCGGCATCGAC
>JANORI010000338.1:0-3319 GCA_031415235.1 Acidobacteriota bacterium
CCAATTCCCACGTCGGAAGCCCCGGCCGCGAGCCCGGCGCTGGGCGTCGCTCCGGCGGTGGCGGTGGCGCGCCTGATTCCAGGGTTGCCGTCCCGAGCCGACGTGATGACGACGCTGCGCCGCGACGCCAGTGCCGCCCCGTCGCCGCCAGACGTGGCGCGGCTACTCGACAAGGGCGTCGTGGTTGCACGGGTGTCGAGCCTGCCCGGATCGGGGTCCGCGAACCTGCCACTCGCGAGCGAGCCCGATGCCGAATTCTGGACGGCGGTCGACCGATTCGCCTCGAGCGCCACGGGGGCCCGCGCCGACTTCGCCCGCGGGCTCGCCGCACTGTATCGGAAGGACTGGGCCACGGCCGTATCGCAACTGGAGCGCGCCCTGGACCCCGCCCGACGCGCTCGTCGTCTTGCGCTACCTTGGCGCCGCCAGTGCCGGAATCGGGGAAGACCGCGATGCGGCCGGCGCGTGGGCGCTCTCGCTGACCGCGCCTGACGTCACTGCCGACTGGCATCTCGCTCATGCCAATGCGCTCGTGCGGGCGCAGGACTCGTCTGGCGCGATCAACGCGCTCGCTGATGCCGCGGCGCATTGGCCGGGCGACGGGCGGATGTCCGCCCGACGCGGGGAACTGCTGCTGGCGGCGGGGCGTGTCGACGAGGCGCGCAGTGACCTGCAGCAGGCACTGGCGCAGGAGCCGGACCATGAGCGCACGCTTTTCCTGCTGACTGTCGTGGCCTTCGCCGACGTCGCCGCCAGCGCAACTCCCGACGATTGGGGCCTGGCGTACATGCGCAAGAACCTGTCGGACTCCACTCGGATCGAGGTCGACAACGGATCGTCGTGCGAGCCTGCACGAAGGTAACGGGCGCCGATGGACCGCCGCACCTGCACCGATCCGGTCTCGGTCGTGATGGCGTCGAGGTAGGCTTCGTTGTCGAGCGCGCGGCCGCGGGCCACCGGCGCCGCCACCTCCACGGTGAGGCGCCACGGCAGCTCGATCTACGATTCCAGCTCCACGCCGCGCAGCCGGGCGGTTGCGGAAGAAGAAGTCGTCCGGGGGTGGTCTGGTAGCGCTTGATGAGATCGGCGATGCGGTAGTGGTAGGCACACGCCGCCGCGCGCACGCGCGCCGGCCACCGAGCGTACGGCGCCCATCCGATTGTGTATGCTGGAACGCATGGGGCAGCCAGCACGGACTCGGCCGGTCACCTACGAGGATCTCCGCCGGGTTCCGGATCATCTGGTCGCCGAGATCCTGGAGGGCGACCTGTTCGCCACGCCCCGCCCCTCCCTGCCGCACGCCCGTGCCGGCGGAGCGCTCGGCGTCGAGATCGGCGGTCCGTTCGATCAAGGCCGCGGTGGCCCGGGCGGCTGGTGGATCCTCGACGAGCCCGAACTGCACTTCGGCGACGATGTGCTCGTGCCCGATCTGGCGGGCTGGCGCCGGAACCGATTGCTTAAGGTGCCGGATGCGCCGTTCCTGAGCCTGCCGCCGGACTGGGCGTGCGAGGTCATTTCGCCTTCCACCGAACAGATCGATCGGATCCGCAAGATGCGGATCTACGCGCGGGAATCGGTTCCCCATGTGTGGCTCGTCAACCCGACCGCTCGCACCCTGGAGGCGTATCGCCTGGAGGCCGGCCGCTGGACGCTCGAGGCGACATACGGCGGGGCCGACGTCGCGCGGATCGCGCCGTTCGAGGCGATTGAGCTGGAACTGGCGCGCCTGTGGACCGACTGAGCACGGGTTCGTGAACTCCTCACGGCGTCGCGAACGGTCCGCACAGCCTGAACGGCAGCGAACGTCTTGGCGGACTGGCCATCCATTGGGTGACGCCTCCAGTGCGAACAGAGTCGTCGCAGCTGCGCCCAGGCTTTATCGGCTGGCTCGCCGCTGGGTGTCGACGAGTTCCTCGGCTTCGTCAGTGCTGAGCAGTTCGGCCGACCTCTCGAGCAACAGCGCGGCAAGCTGCATGGTGCCGGGCGCTCCGCGCTCGGTGCCGTAGTAGAAGTGGTAGACGTCGTGGTTGTCGAAGTTGACCGTCTTCTTCACCAGCCGCAGGCCGAGCCGATCGAGGCAGAAGTCGAGGTCGGGCCGGGCTGTGCCAAGGGGAAGAAATCCGCTGTGCCACGGCGGGACATCTGCCCTGGGGCGGAGGCTGGGTGGGCGGCCAGGGTCTGATACCGGGGATTCTGTCGCCCCAGACCCTGCCAATGTTTCCTATCGTCCCGCCACCAATCGATCCACCACGGGCTGGTGATGCCAGTCCAGCTGGTTGACTGCCCAGGCCCGCAGGCTGAGCTTCGGCAGCGTCTTCAGATCGGCGCGGCGCGTGGCTTTCGCCAGCGCGTTGCGCGCGTCGATGAACGCGTCGAGCGGTCCTTGATAGAGCCGATCGACCTCGTCGTGGTCCATGCCCTCACGCCGGCGCCAGCTACCGCGCGATCGTGCCCTTGAAGCTGATGCGAATCTGCGGTCCGACCTTCAGCATGCCCAGAAACACCGCGGGTGGCTCGAGGTTGAAGGTCGCAAACTCGAGTTTCGTGTCGCCCTCGACCTGCACGCCCTTGTCAGACGCCGTGAGCTTTACCGGCACGTTCACGGGTTTCGACACGCCGGTAATCGTCATGGTGCCGGTGGCCTGCGCCTGCCCGCCGATCACGGCGTATTTCTCCAACCGATAGACGACCTCGGGGAACTCACCCGACCTCATGGCCTCGTTCAGGTGCTGGGTCATCTCGTCGCTGGGGCACTTGAACGCCTTGAGCGGCACCGTCACCGTGGCCGCTTGCACGCCAGACGGGAAACCTGGCACGGGTGTGGCGGACGCGCCTGGCGTGACCGCTATCACGCCCTGCGCGCTGCACGTCCAGCTGCGCACCGTGGAACTGCCAGACACGGTGAATTCCACGTTGGACTGCGCCGACGCGGCTGCGGCCTGAATCAGAACGGCCGCCAGACCGACGACGATCGCTCGCGGACTCATAGCCCGAACCCCTGGCGATTCTCGCGCATCATGATGGGTGCGGCCCCAGGCGCCAGGTGCTGCGGGCCGATCTGGTCGAGCGTGGCCGTGCGGGTCTGCCGCATCACCATGGTGAACTCTGCCAGCAGCATTTCGATGACCTTGTCGACGCCCTGCTGTCCGAACGCGCCCAGGCCCCACACGTACGGCCGACCGATGCCCACCGCGTCGGCGCCGAGCGCGAGCGCTCTGAAGATGTCGGCGCCGCGTCGCACGCCGCTGTCGATCATCACGGGCACGCGGCCCTTCACGCCGGCCACGACCTCTGGCAGGCTGTCGATCGCGCCGCGCAG
>JANORI010000339.1:0-5053 GCA_031415235.1 Acidobacteriota bacterium
CGCACGCTCGTGTACTGCACCTGCGTGAGCGTGATCTCTACGGGCACGCCCGCGGTGGGCGTGCCGTCGAGACCGATGGCCACGATCTCGGTCGCGAGGCCGGCCTTCTGCTCGAGGAAATACGACGGGCGCCGCACGCCGACGTACCACGGGGCCGGATGCACGGTGAGGCTGGCGCGATTGGCGATGTGCTGACGCGACACGTCTTCCACGTCGCCCTCGAGCGAGTAGATGTAGGGGATGCCCGCTTCGCGCTCGGTGTCGAGCGTGAGCGGCAAGGTGCCGGTGGCCCCGAGCGTGCCCTCGTCGCTGCGCAGGTCGGTGCGGCCGCGGTACTCGCCCTGACGCGACGTCTGGCCCACGAACAGCCAGCGGTCGTCGCCGTACGTGTCGGTGATGACATCAGGCGCGCCGAAGCCTGGCGACTTCGAGTAGCGCCAGGTCACGGGCTTGGCGCCCATGGCGGCGCCAAAGAGATATCGACCCGTCACCACCCCGTTGAGCGGATCGCCGGCGAGCGGTCCGGCCCCGGTAAGGGTGACGTCGACGCGGAAGTCGGGCCGGCGGTAGGCCGCCACCCCGAACGAGCCGTCGACCGCGCGCTCGTAGCGCACGTAGTCGACGTCCTCAGGACTCGGCTCGGCGCCCGGTGCCCGTTCGGCCGGCGTGGGCGGCTTGGGGCGGTCGGATTCGAGAATCGCGCGTACCGAGTAGTCGCCGAGCGTGCCCTCGGCGGGCAGCACGAAGGTCCACTCCGCGCTGCTCCACGCGGTGAGCGGCACAGTTCGTTCGTCAACCAACTTGTTCTGGCCGTCGCGCACGCTGATGAGCACCGGCGTGCCTTCGGGCAGCAGGCGCACGCCGCTCGGCGTGTTCTGGCGCAGGATGGTCTTGAACGTCACCGTCTCGCCGAGCTTGTAGACGCCGCGGTCCGTAAATACACTGCCGCCCAGCAGCGGATCGCGCTCGTAGAGGTTCACGCCGGTGTCGAAATCCCACGGCAGGATGCCTTCGTTCCAGTCGCTGCCCACGTAACTGAAGTCGCCGTCTTTCTCTGCCGTGACGATGAAGGCGAACTCGTACCAGTTGTCGGGGCTGCGGAGCGGCGTCTCTGGCGCCATGGCCACGCCGTCGGCGCCAGTGGTGCCGCGCCAGAACGTCTGGTTGTCGGTGCGCACGATCGACACGGCGGCCCCCGGCACTGGCGCGCCCGTGTCGAGCCTGGTCACGAACACCAGCGTGTTCTGCGGGCTGTCCTTCACCGTGATGCCGAGGTTCGTCACCTGCACGAGCGACGCGCGCGTGGCGGCCTCGCCGCCGGTCGTGCGCCGGGTGCGCGCCAACATGTCGCCGTCGCGTACGGCCGCCCACACGAGACCGGTGCCGGCGGTGAGTGCGGGAGTCACGTCGAGGCCATGCGATTGCACGCGATCAGGCGTGACGGTGAGGCGCCGGGCCGTGCCCGCGCCTGGGGGCGCGAGGCTGAAGTTGTTCGCCCGCTGCTGCTGCAGCGTGGTCATGAGCTGCGCGGGATCGAGCTTGAAGACCCACTGCGTGATGGTGCGCAGATTGCGCGCGTAGAAGGGGAGCTGCGGACCGCCGTCTTTCTCCCACACGCCGTGGCCGTCGCCGAAGCTCGTGAAGGCGGTGGCGTGCCAGTTGTCGACGACGTTCAACCAGGGATAGCCAAGCGTCTGTCCGTCTTCCGACCTGAGCGTTGCCGGCGCCGACACCGCGTACTTGCGATTCGAAGGCTGCGCCGTGAATCCCGCGTCCTCGAGCGTGAGAGAGCGGCTCGACTCCGGCGCGTACTCGCCGCGCGCGGGCCGGGCAGCTGGCTTGCGCACTGGCACCGGCGCCGCCGCGGTGATGTCAACCACGCGAAGCGCCGACGCAAAGGCGCTCACGGTGATGTCGGCGCGGCTCTGCAGCGCGTTGCGATCGTCGCCGTTGCACTGCGTGCGGCACTCGAAGCCGTCGAGGAAGAAGGCCGGTTCGGCCTCGATGTCATACGACTGTGCGGTGCCGGGCGTGGCGGATCCTGCCGGCGACGGCACGCGCAGTCCGACCGACACCGTCACGACGCTCTCCGGAAGCACGGGCGCCGTGGTCTCGAAGGCCACGAGATCCGGCGAGGCCGGAAAGCGCTGCTGATCCCACGACGTGGTGAGCTGGAGCGGCACGGCCTGTCGGCTCGACGCCACCTGCTGCACCGCCGCCACCTTGGCGGCAAAGGCGGTGAGCGCCGCCGGGTTCTGCGCCGTGAGCCGCGCCTCTTCATCCGCGGTGAACGACGGCGGGGTGAACGGGTGCGGCGAGAGCGCGGCAGAGAGATGCGCGGCGATGTCGCGGCCGCGCACCGGCTGATTGAAGCGCAGCAGCACCACCATGTTGCCGGCCACCGTGCCGCCGCGACGGTACCAATTGGTCTGCAGGAGCGTCACCGTGGGCGTCGTGAAGCGGAACGTCACGGCGCGTGCCATCCGGCGCATGCTCACGGCCGTGCCGCTCGCCTCCACCGTGACGGTGTAGGCCGTGGCGTAGGGCAGGGGCTGCTTGGGGTCGGGAGTGAAGATGAGGATGGTCGTGCCCGACCAACGGAACGTGCCGGCGATGGCCGGCGTGATGCGCACGAACGGCGCCGTGACTGGCGACGGAATGCGGCCGAGGGTGACCATCGGCTCCGAGAACACGATCCGGATCTCGTTGGCTTCCGCCAGCGTGGCCAGCGCCCCTTCCGGACCCGTGCGCACCACGGTGAGGGCGGCCGGTGCTTGCGCGGCGGCAGACGCCGCAAGCAGGAAGATCGTGCAGAGGGCCAGCGACACCGAGCGAACACGCGTCATGAGATCCATTACATACGATCTCGGTGCGCACCACGAGCGACAGCAGCCGACGCCGGCCGTGCTCGTCAGCGACGCACTCAGGCGGCGCGAGCCGCGGCGGTGACGCGGTCGAGCGCGTCCACGAGTTCATCGAGCTCCGCCTCGCTGAAGAGGCCCTCGGGGCCGCGTGGCGTGACGTCGGTGAAGGGCGAGGCGTAGAGCCGAGCCGTGTCGATCACGCCGTGTTCGGTGAGGTGATTCACGATCAGGTCGACGAACTCGATCTGATTGGCGCCAAGGGTCTTGCCCGTGAGGAACCCAGCCAGCGCTTGTTTTGCGGCTTCGCGGTCAAGGCCTACGAGCGACCGCACGAACACGCCCAGGCCCTGCGATTCGGCCTTGGCCCTGGCGATGTCCTCGGGCGCGCCAACGCCACTCTCGGCCAGCATCCGCTCGAGTTCGGCCAGGTCGGACGCGTTCAGCGTTTTGTTGAGGCGCAGCTTGTGCACAGCCACGTGGTCTTGGTGCGCGCGAAGGAACGCGCGGGCCTTGGCGCGGAACTTCTCGAAGCCTTCTCCTGAGCCGCCGAAGCCAGGCAGCACCACAGGCGTTTCGCCGCCCATCTCGTCTTCGAAGTCGGTATAGATGGGGGTGCGCTGGCGCCGGTCGATGAACTGCACCAAGGATCGCAGTCGGCGACGCACGGACTCGAGCATCGGCAGCGTGGCGTCTTGCCACCATTCGTCGGTCTGCACGTCGAGGATGAACGCCATCTGTGCCCGCACCATCGGGATCGAGCCCTTCTCTTCCAGCAGGCCAGCGATGGCCCGCACCTGATCGCGAAGACTCTCGAACCGAGGCTCGTGGCGAAGCATCGCCAGTTGCACGCGGATCAGGAGCAGATCGAATCGCTTGGCCTCTTCCGGCTCAGGATCCAGCTCCGACGGCAGTCCCGCCACCTCCGTCGCCAGCTCTTGACGGTCGGCCGCGCTCAGCAACGTCCACGCTCCTGGCTTGGCGAACTTCTCCACCACCCGACGCCGGGGCCGCACTACAAAGTTCTCCACGTTCATCGCGGCCACTTCGGCGTGGAGGCGCGTGCTCACATCGTGACGGACCTCGGCCTCTGTCTGCGGGTCGCTGAACACGTCCGCCTGCTCGCGCGCCACAAGAGGCCGGCCGGCGCCGTGCAAGCGTTCGTCCAATTCGGCCAGCACCTCCAGCCGCTGCGTGAACAGCCGCGTGCCCAGTGACTGGCCGGCGGTGCCTTCTTCCGCACCGGGGTTCTGGCCGAAGAACTCCAGGTTCTGGCAGTAGTCGAACAGGTGGAAGCAGTCCTTGTGGCGGCCCGGACCGAACAGGTCGGGACACAGCCGGGTGCCACGACCCACCATCTGCCAGAACTTGGTCTTGCTGCGCACGATCTTGAAGAACACCAGGTTGACCACTTCGGGTACGTCGATGCCGGTGTCGAGCATGTCCACCGAGATGGCAATGCGCGGCATCTTCTGGCTGGTCGAGAACTGGTCGATGAGGTGCTGCGCGTACTCCGACTTGAAGGTGATGACACGCGCGAACTCGCCCTTGTACTTCGGGTAGTTCACGTTGAAGCGGTCGGCGATGAAATCGGCGTGCTGCTGGTTCTTGGCGAACACGATGGTCTTGCCGAGGTCGTCGCCGCCACCCACCTTGAGTCCGCGGGTCATCAAGTGCGCCAGCACCTTGTCCACCGTGTCGACGTTGAACAGCCACTTGTTGACGGCGACCGCGTCCACTTCGCGCGGGGTGCCGTCTTCGTCGTCCCACTCCAACGCGTCCCACTGCTCCTTGTCTTCCTCCGACAAGTCGTCGTACTTGATGCCCTCGCGTTGGAACTTGAGGGGCACCGAGATCGCCTTTGCCGGCACGAGGAAGCCGTCCTTCACGGCCTCGTCGAGCGCGTAGGCATCGGTGGGCACGCCGTTCTCCAGATCGAACAGGCCGTAGGTATTCCGGTCCACGTCGTCTTTGGGCGTAGCGGTGAGGCCCACGAGCAGCGAGTCGAAGTAGTCGAAGATGGCGCGGTACTTCTGGAACACCGAGCGGTGCGCTTCGTCGATGATGATGAGGTCGAAGTGGCCCACGCCGAAGCGGCGGGCGGCGCCATCCCGCGACTGGTCGATGAGGCCCATCATCGTGGGATACGTGGACGCAAACACGCGGCCCTCGGTGTGCTTCTCGGTGACCAG
>JANORI010000340.1:0-3011 GCA_031415235.1 Acidobacteriota bacterium
CGATCGCGTGCGCCGCATGGTCGTCGGTCATGATGAAGACGATGTTCGGGCGGTCGGAACGCTGCGCGCTGAGGGTGCCTGGACCGGCGCCCACGGCGAGCAGCAGGACTGCGGCGGCGGAGAATCTCGGCATCATCACCCCTATTGACCCGCCGGCTTCGGCAGGAGCCGATCGAACAACGGGTCGGACGGTGCAACCCCGCGCCGGTGAGCGGCGACGGCCTTGCGCAGGTCGTCGACGACCTGTGGATGCGCGGCGGCGACGTTGAAGCGCTCCCCGGGATCGGTCGCGAGGTCGAAGAGCAACGGCGGGTCGTGTTCCATACGCGGCTGGCCCTCGCCGTAGGCGCCGCTCGTGACGAAGTGGGCCTTGTAGTTGCCCTGGCGCACCGCTCTGAGTTCGCTATCCCAGTAGTAGAAAAGCTCGCTCCGAGCGCTGGGCGCCGCGGTCTTCAGCGTGCCGCTCAGGTCGATGCTGTCGATGGCGCGATCGGTGGGAAGTGCCGCACCCGAGAGCGCTGCCGCCGTGGCCAGCAGGTCGAGGCCCGAGCCGATGCCCGTCACGGTCGCCGGGCGAATCGTGCCGGGCCACCAGAAGATCGCCGGCGTTCTCACGCCGCCCTCCCACGTGGTGCCCTTGCCTTCCTTCAACGGCCCAACAGACCCGGCATGCGTGCGGAACGGCAGCCACGGGCCGTTGTCGCTCGTGAACAGCACCAGCGTGTTGCGCTCGATGCCGGCGGACCGAAGCGCGTCGAGCACCTGACCCACGCTCCAGTCGATCTCCTCGATCACGTCGCCGTACATGCCCCCCGCACTTCGACCGGCAAACGCGTCCGATCGTGCCAGCGGTATGTGCGGCAGGGAATGCGCCATGTACAGGAAGAACGGCGACGAGCCCTTGCTCGTGCTGATGAAGCGCACGGCTTCTTCGGTGTAGCGTTTGGTCAGCGTCCGGTGGTCGACCGGACGCTCGATCACCGCGTCGTCTCGCATCAACGCAACGTCCCAGTACTCGGGCTTCGGCGCGTAGTAGGCGGCGGTCTGGGTGCCGTTGTCGCGCGGCACGGTCATCCGCATGTCGTGCGAATACGGCAGCCCGAACCACGACTCGAAGCCGTGGCGCATCGGCAGGAACTGCGGCAACTGGCCCAGATGCCACTTGCCCACCAGCCCGGTGCGATAGCCCGCGGACTTCAACAACTCGGCCACAGTGACTTCCGCCGCAGGCAGGCCTTCTGCCGCGTTGTCGCGGAAGACCTTCGGCGATGTGCCGGCTGCGGTGCCATACATCCCGTTCCGAATCGGGAGCCGTCCAGTCAGCAAGGCGGCCCGGCTCGGCGAACACACCGGCTGCACGTAGAAGTGGGTCCACTTCTGTCCCTCGGCCGCCATGGCGTCGAGACGGGGCGTGCGGACACTCGGCGCACCGAAGCTACCGAGATCGCCGTAGCCCAGGTCGTCGGCGAAGATGACGACGATGTTCGGCTTGGTCGGGGACTGACCACGAGTCGTCGCGTCGATGTCGACGCCAAGCAGCAGAACCACCGCGACGACCAGGCTTCGTTGCATGCAGGTGCCCTCCAGAAGTAGCGGTTCCGACTAGCGACGACGCAGCAGGCGCTTGATCGACTGCACCACGCCGCCGCGCCGGGCGCGGTCCATGTCCACGAGCTGGTCGATGGCCGCGCCAATCGAGCGCGTGATGATCACGCCGTGACGAGCGACACCAGGGCCGAGCGCCTCGGTGGAGCCCGGCCACACGAGCACCGCCTTGGCTTTGGATTCGGTGGCCACATCGAGGCAGTGCTCGAAGCGGTCGTCGACCACGGCGTCGAGAGTGAGCGCATCCGCCACCTTGCCGCGCGAGCCCTTCACGACGTAGACGCTCGGATGCGTGAAGCCGTGCGCGCTCAACCACTGCTGGCTCTGCACCTGCGTGGTGGCACCGGTGGCGGTGGGCCTGGTGGTGATGAAGAGCACGTCCCACCGACCCTCGGCCGCCAGCTCCGCGATGCGCGCCACGATGCCCGGTTCCGTTTCGTCGAGCGTCGTCCAGAAGTTCTTGGTGCGCAGCACCTCGGTCCAGAGGGCGTCGAGTTCCGATGGGCGCAGCTTCAGATCGCGCAGCGAGGGCCGGTCGGCCCGGGCCTGAGCGGCAGAGGCGGAGGCGGCCGCGTCGTCAGGGGCATCCGTCGCGGCGGCGGGAACGGCCGTGCGCGCCTCACCGAAGTACTTCGTGGCCACGACGTGCATCGCGCGCGACAGATCCGCGACCGTGCCGTCCAGGTCGATGGCCACGCGCAGCCCCATCCGCGCTAGCCTTCGACCAGCACGTCGTCACCCGCGTGCCGCGCGCCGACAGCCGTGAACACGAACGCGTCGGGTGCCAGGAAGAAGCGGTCGATCACATCGCGCACTTCGGGCAGTGACGCCGCAGCGTTGATCGCAATTCGCAGATGCGAGCCGCTGTCGAGGCCTTTGGTGTACCACGTGCACAGCGCGCGCACCTTGTTGACCACCCACCGCTCACGGCTGCGCGCGCGCGCGGCGTCGGCGCCGGTCGAACCTGGCGCGACATGACGGAAGCCGTCGGCTTCGGTGCGCCGATCGTCGAGCAGCAGATCGATGTAGTCGTGCAGGAACGCCGCCCGTTCCTCCGCCGACACGACGCGCGGCACGCGGCCTTCGAGCAGATCTTGCGCCTGCGCCAGAATCCACGGATTGCGCAACACGCCCCGGCCGACGAACACGCCGCTCACGCCCTGACGCAGCCGCTCCACTACTTGTTCTGGCTCCACGCAGTCGCCCGAGCCGAACACGGGGATCGATACGAGGCGGGCCACGTCGGTGACGAACTCCCAGTCGGCCGAGCCCGTGTACGACTGCTTGGCCGTGCGCCCGTGCAGGGCAATCGCCGACGCGCCCGCCTGTTCCACGCGCTGGGCCACCTCGGCGGCGTTGGCCTGACCGTCGTCCCAGCCCTTGCGCATCTTCACGGTGACGGGAAT
>JANORI010000341.1:0-3177 GCA_031415235.1 Acidobacteriota bacterium
CTCACGGTTTCGCCCAGCCGTGATCTGTGCCGAGGCGATTCCGACCACCAAGTCGGGCCGGCTCTCGAGGACGACCAGGTATCTGGCGGCCAAGGGCTACATCCCCCGCGGCGGCTCGGTCTACAACACCATCTACGTGGATGCGCGGCGGATCTGAGCGCGACGATCGCGCGCGTGGCCACCGTTCCAGGAGCACCCGAACATGACACCCAAGAACACGATCTGCCTGTGGTTCGACAAGGACGCGCACGACGCGGCGCTGTTCTACGCCGCCATCTTTCCGGATAGTGCCGTCACCGCAGTGCACAAGGCACCCGGCGACTATCCGAGTGGCAAGGCCGGCGAGGTGCTCACGGTGGAGTTCACCGTGCTGGGCATTCCGTGTCTCGGTCTCAACGGCGGCCCGGCGTTCAGGCACAGCGAGGCCTTCTCTTTCCAGATCGCGACCGACACGCAGGAAGAGACCGACCGCTATTGGAATGCGATCGTCGGAAATGGCGGCAAGGAGAGCGAGTGCGGCTGGTGCAAGGACCGTTGGGGCCTCTCCTGGCAGATCACTCCGCGCGTGCTCACCGAGGCGCTGGCGGCCGGTGGCGCCGAGGCCACACGCGCCTTCGCGGCGATGATGACGATGCAGAAGATCGACGTGGCCGCCATCGAGGCCGCGCGGCGCGGATAATCCCCCGATGCCCAGCATCCGCGATCACAGGAATCGTGTACGTCCCCGTCGCCGGCGTGTGCGTGCCCCCTCCGTCGTTGTACGCCTGGGCGGCCCACGTCGTGACTGGCGTCAGCACGCTATTCGGGATCGCCTGCGCCGTATGTCCTCGGATAGGGAACTGCACGTTGCCAGCAACCGCCGCACACGACCGTGCCGTCTGCGTTCACGCCGGTCACGGCCTGCCCTGCCACGCACGTGCCGGTGACGCGCGCTTGCACTTCTGCTGTGTTGATGTCACTAGCGCCAACCGCTCCGGCCGCGATCTCGGCGCTCGTGATGACGGCCACGCCGAGGCCGCTTGCCGGGAAACGGGCGCGCCGGCCAGCCGGGCGTGGTACCGCCGAGCGCGAACGTGCCGCTCAGTGACCCGGCCGGGCTGAAGCCGCGCGGCCTAGGTCTTCTTGCCCGCGCTTTGCGCGGCCGTAACCGGGCGTATTGCCGAACGTGCTGGCCGCGACCGGTGCCTGTGCCCAGCAATCCGCCCTGGGGTTTGGGGGCCAGGGTCCGGTAACGGGGATTTTGTCACTCTGGCATGCGCCAGTGCTTGCTATCGTCTGGAACCAGCCGCCCGACAGCGCTGGGAGCACCAGCGCGAAGCAGCGTGTGGCCTGCCGCGATCCCACCTGTCGTCCCCAGCTGCGCGTCCGAGCCGCCCGGGAAGCACGACATCGTCTGATACCGTACACCGCATGCTGCGCTGGTGGACTCCCGTATTCGCGTGCCTTATGCCGATGGTGGCCGCGGCCCAGGGGCCACCTCCGGCCACGCCCGTCTCTGCGGCAGGCGTGTTCTCCGGCGTGGACCGGCAGCTGCAGGCACGTCCGCCACGCGTCGAAGCCGAGGTGGAGATCGACGGCGTGCTCGACGAACCCGTCTGGCAGCAGGCCGCGCATCTCAGCGGGTTCTCGCGCTACGCCCCGGTCGATGGCGGCGCCGCCGAACGCGCGACCGACGTGTTCGTGTGGTACTCGCCCTCGGCGCTCCACTTCGGCGTACGCGCGCAGGCGGCGACTGGCGACGTGCAGGCTACGCTTGCCGACCGCGACCGCATCGACGCCGACGATCACGTGCAGTTCTTCCTCAGTACCTTCGGCGATGGCCGGCAGGCCTTCGTGTTTGCCGTGAACCCGTACGGCGTGCAGATGGACGGCGCCATGGTGGAAGGCGTGCGTACGGGCGGGGGCGGGTTCGGCGGACTCACGCAAGGCCGCGAAGAGATGGACCGCAGCCCCGACTTCGTGTTCCAGTCGCGCGGCCGTCTCGTGGCCGACGGCTACGTCGTGGAAGTGCGCATCCCCTTCAAGAGCTTGCGCTACCAGGCGTCGGCGGATGTGTCGTGGGGCCTGCACGTGACCCGCGTGAGTCCGGGGGCGGGTGTGGAAGAGAGCTGGGCGCCCGCGCGTCGCGATGGCGCGTCGTTCCTCAACCAGGCAGGCGCCCTCGTGGGCATGCACGATTTGCGGCGCGGTCTGGTACTCGACCTGAATCCCATTGCCACCGCGGCGGTGAACGGCGCACCGGCCGCGGACCAGTGGAACTACGGCTGGTCGCGTCCCGACCTGGGCATGAACGTGCGCTGGGGCGTGACCGAGACGCTCACGCTCAACGGCACGGTCAATCCCGACTTCTCGCAGGTCGAGGCCGACGCCGGGCAGTTCCAGTTCGATCCGCGCCAGGCGCTCTTCTTTCCCGACAAACGGCCGTTCTTCCTCGACGGCATCGAGCAGTTCGCCACGCCGAATAACCTGATCTACACCCGGCGCATCGTGGCGCCCCTGGCCGCGACGCGACTCACCGGGCGCATCTCGAAATCCACGAGTCTGGCCTACCTGATGGCGGTCGACGACGCGTCCACCTCGGCGACCGGACACGACCATCCAGTGTTCAACATCCTGCGAGCGCAGCGGGATGTGGGCACAGGCTCGAAGGTGGCGCTCGTCTACACCGACCGCATCGACGGCGCGCGCAGCAATCGCGTGCTGGGCGGCGACACGCGGCTGGTCTGGAAAGACGTCTACAGTCTGCTGCTGCAGGGCGCCGCCAGTCGCACCGACACCGGGGCCACCACCCTGACCGCGCCGCTCTGGCAGGCCACGTTCAACCGCGCGGGCCGGCGCTACGGCCTGCGCATGCAGTCGCGCGGCATCGATCCCCACTTCGAGGCGCAGTCGGGCTTCATCAGCCGGCGCGGCGTGGCCTCGATCAACATCGCCAATCAGCTCACCACCTACGGCGCGCCAGGCGCCCTCGTGGAGCGCTTCACGAGCGACGTGGTGGTCGACGGCAGTTGGGTCTACGACGACTTCACGGCCGGACGGCCCTCGCAGGACCGCAAGCTGCACTTCAATCAGAACCTCGCGCTACGCGGCGGCTGGCGCCTGGGCGGGTCGGTGCTGGTGGAGTCGTTCGGCTACGACCCGTCACTGTTTCGCGACTACGTGGTGGCGCGGCCCACG
>JANORI010000342.1:0-2376 GCA_031415235.1 Acidobacteriota bacterium
GCGCGGCGACGCCATCGGGGCGTTGGCGCTCGTGATGCTCGACAACCCGATGTGCCCGGGCACGGGTCACCGCATCTGCAACGACTGCATGAAGGCGTGCATCTACCAGAAGCAGCAGCCCGTCGATATCCCGCAGGCCGAGACCGGGGTGCTGACCGACGTGCTCAATCTGCCCTGGGGCGTCGAGATCTATGGTCTGCTCACGCGCTGGAATCCGCTGAATGCCGCCCGTCCGCACGCCTTGCCCTACAACGGGAAGAATGTACTCGTCGTGGGGCTCGGCCCGGCCGGCTACACCCTGTCGCACTACCTCCTGAACGAAGGCTTCGGCGTGGTCGCCATCGACGGACTGAAGATCGAGCCGCCCGCGCCCGCGCTTGCTGGCGGGCCGGGACGTCCGCCCCAGCCCATCCGTCGCTGGTCCGACATCTACCAGCCGCTCGACGGGCGCGTGCTCGAGGGGTTTGGCGGCGTGTCCGAGTACGGCATCACCGTGCGGTGGGACAAGAACTTCCTGTCGCTCATCCACCTCACGCTGGCGCGGCGCCTGCGGCTGCGCATCTATGGCGGCGTGCGGTTCGGCGGGGCGCTGCCGATCGATGAGGCGTGGGCGCAGGGCATCGATCACGTGGCGATTGCGGCCGGCGCCGGACGCCCGACCATCATCGACATCAAGAACAACCTCATTCGAGGCCTCCGCAAGGCCAGCGACTTCCTCATGGCGCTGCAGCTGACTGGTGCCTTCAGGGCCGACGCGCTGTCGAACCTGCAGGCGCGCCTGCCGGCGGTGGTGATCGGTGGCGGGCTCACGGGCGTCGACACCGCCACCGAGCTGCTCGCGTACTACCCGCTGCAGGTCGAGAAGATGCTGGACCGGCACGATGCGCTCGTGGCCGTCGCGGGCCCCGAGGCCGTGCGTGCGTCGCTCGACGCCGAAGAACTGGGCATCTTCGACGAGTTCCTGACGCACGGGCGCGTGGTGCGGGCCGAACGCGCGCGCGCAGCCGCGGCTGGCGAGCGGCCGGACTTCGTGCCGCTCGTGCGCGCCTGGGGCGGCGTGACGCTGGCCTACCGGAAGCGCCTGCAGGACGCGCCGGCCTACCGGCTGAACCACGAGGAAGTGTCGAAGGCGCTCGAAGAGGGCATCACCTTCGCGGAAGGTCTCGAACCACTCGAAGCGGTGCCCGATGCCTTCGGCCATGTGGTGGCGATGGCGTTCACCCGCCGCACCGCCGACGGTGCCTCCCAACGCGTGGACCTGCCCGCCCGCACCGTCCTTGTCGCCGCTGGCACGGCGCCTAACGTCACCTACGAACGCGAGCACCCGGGCAGCTTCGAACTCGACGGCAAGGGCCGCTACTTCAAGGGCTACCGCGTCGAGCGCGACCCGCAGGGGCGGCTCGGCCTCGCGCTCGATGCCGACGGCTTCTTCACGTCGTATTCGCGCGCGGGACGCTTTGTGAGCTACTACGGCGACAACCATCCGCGCTACAACGGCAACGTCGTGAAGGCCATGGCGTCGGCCAAGCACGGGTACCGGCACGTCGTGGCGCTGTTTGAAGACGACCTGCAGGCGCTCGAACCAGCCGCGCAGCCGGCCCGCGACGCTGCCTGGCACTCTCTGGTCGCGCGCTTTGACGACGACCTGCTGGCGCGCGTCGAACGCGTCGAACGGCTGACGCCAACGATCGTCGACGTGATCGTGCGAGCGCCGGCAGCGGCGCGGCACTTCGAGCCCGGCCAGTTCTACCGGCTGCAGAACTTCGAGCGTGGCGCCGCGCGGGTGCACACCGACCACCAGGTGTCGTCGCTGCTCATGGAAGGCATCGCACTGACCGGTGCGTGGGTCGATCGCGAGCGCGGTCTGCTTTCGCTCATCACGCTCGAGATGGGCGTGTCGAGCCGACTATGCGCCTATTTGCAGCCAGGCGAACCCGTCGTGGTGATGGGGCCGACCGGCACGCCGACCGAAATTCCGACCAAGAATGCCGTGCTGCTGGCCGGCGGCGGACTCGGCAATGCAGTGCTGTTCTCGATTGCCCGGGCGCTCGAGGCGCAGGGCAACCGGGTGCTCTACTTCGCGGGCTATAAGGACGGCCGCGATCTGTTCAAGCGCGAGGACATCGAAGCGGCGACCGATCAAGTGGTGTGGGCCACCGACACGGGCGTTGAGATCTCGCCCTCCCGTCCACAGGATCGCCACTTCCGCGGCAACATCGTGCAGGCCATGGTGGCGTACGCCGAAGGCCGACTGGGCCCAGCGGTCGTGCCGCTGGCCTCGGTCGGACGCATCATCGCCATCGGTTCCGATCGCATGATGGCCGCGGTGAAGGACGCGCGCCACGGAGTCCTCGAGCCGCATCTGCAGCCCGGGCA
>JANORI010000343.1:0-4090 GCA_031415235.1 Acidobacteriota bacterium
GAGCGCGACGAAGTCTGGATAGCTCGACGGACGGGGCGCGATGACCAGCTCGAAGTTCATCGTCTTGGCGGTCGATTCGATCGCCGTGATCTCGGCCTCCGTGAAGGGCGTGCGCTTCATCAGGAGGGTCGCCACGCCCGGGGTGTCGGCGGGCTCCCCCGCCTTTCGGCGCGTCGCGACCACCATGAGATGCGTCCGCGGATTCTCGATGCCTTCGAGCCGCAGCGTGTTGGTGGCCAGCGCCACCACGCGGTACATCTCGGACGGAATCGGGCGCCGGTGCCATCGCGACACCGACAGAATGCCGTTGTCGGTCAGTCGCGCGAAGAACAACTTCCAGGCGTCGGTGGTATAGAGCGTGTTCTCGCTGAGTACGAACGCCCCGGCCGCGGTCGCGGCCCAGGTGTCGATGAGCGAAATTTGAATCAGGTCGAATGGCTCGGGCGTTCGCGCCAGGTAGCTGCGCGCCTCGTCGTTGACGAAGCGCACCTTGGGATGGCGATCGAGGTGTCCGGTCACATCACCGAACACGCCGTTGACGGCAGAAATGATTGCGCGGTTCATCTCGACCGCCACGATCTGTCGTTGATCGAAGACCAACCCCGAGAGGACATCGCGACCCCCGCCAGCGCCAACCACGAAGATGCGGCCTTGCTGGATCAGGTAGTGCCCGATGTTCGTCACGTCGTACTTGAGATGTCCCACCGCGGCGAGGTCGCCGTCGAACTTGGTGAGCACCGTCTCTGCCGATGAGTCGATGTTGAGCCGGAGCTGGTGCAGCTTGTCAGTGGACTGGAACGTGTCACTCAAGCCCCACCCGAACGGCAATTCGGGCTGAGGAAACGCCACGGCGATGCGCGAATAGGAATTCCACTTCTCGTAGTAGACCCGGTCGCGCGCCCCGCCCTTGGCGTAGCCCAACTCGAGCACCGAGGGATCGAGCGCGAGCCCGAACGTGGCGCCGAAGGCCAGCACGATGACGCTGGCCGTCCCCATCGTTGTCTGGCGGCCCAGGCCCTTCGCCGCCTTCCGCAGGAACGCGAGCGAGGCCAGCATCGCGGCTGCGGCGACCAGGAACACCGTGCGCGGCCCGCCGACCACATCGAGGGCACCGATGAGCAGCACACACCCTGCGGCCGCGCCGGCGAGATCGGCGGCATAGAGACGATTGATGTGACGAGGAAACTGCGTGAGCACGATCGCGGTGGCAATGCCGCTGAAGACGAAGGGAACACTGATGATGCCGTATGCCAGCGCCAGTTGTGACAGCGGCGACGTGACGTCGGAGGGGACGATCGCGAAGCGCAGGTGAAGGTCGAGGCTCCACGCCGCAGTGACGCCGAAGACCAGCGAGCTGAGCGCGAGATTCAGTCGGGCGCGCGCGGGTGTGAACCACGCCGAGAACAGATACACGAGCACCGCCCCGAGTGTCATCCCGAACATGGCAATCGAGACGGCCACAAACGCCAGGTGCGCCCACAAGGTGACGCTGAAGATCCGGGTCAGGAGGACCTCGAACATCTGCGTGCCCAGGGCGACGAGGAAGATTCTAACGTATACCGTCCGGCCGGCCGGCATGGGCATCAGGGGCTCGTGGGGGGACATCGGGAAGGGTTTCGATCGGCCAAAAAAGAGGGTAGCTTACCACGTGGCGCGCGCCTGGACTTTGACGCGGTCTCGAGATGCGCATCCGAGGAGTCGTATCGCCGGCCGGTAGCGGCATCGCGGGGGTGAAGGCGACGGTGGGCGCACCGAACGCCTTCGTCCTGCCGGCGCGACTACTTCGGCTGTTCGAGACTGACCGTCTTGACCGGCCCCATTCCGACAATGCGGACGACCGCTTCTTCATCCTTCGCGCCGTCGTAGTGATGCCCGAACGCCGGGTGGTAGATGAAGCTCCCGGCCTTCATCGGGACCATCTTGGCCGGGTCGTAGGTGCCCGAGTCGGGGCCGAGCGCCACATACCAGGTCCCCTTGACGACGGTCACGAACCGGTCCTGATCGTGGAAGTGCGGCCGGCTTCCTCGCCCCGGGCCGAACGTGATCTGCACGGCGTACATGCCGGCCTTGGTCGGGTCGCCGTAGAGCACGACCTGCGTCGAAGTGCCGGTCGGCTTGATGTCGTCGGTCGTGAGGGCCTTGAACTCGCTCAGCGGAACGCTCCGGGTCTGGCTCGAGGCCGTCGTCCCCACAAGAAGGCCCACGCCGACACCACAGAGAATCCATCGCGACACGCACTGACGTCTGTTCATGTTCTGCTCCGATAAGGAACGAAGGTCCCGGAGCCCACGAGCGGTATTGCCACGGGGCCGAAGTGGCGCGATTATAGCCGCGTTGACCGCGCGACGGCGACCAAACGACCAGTTCGTACGAGCGGCCGGGACAAACGGGCGCCGGTAGGTGATACTGTGCGGGACACACGCTCGTCATTGGAGGTAAGCCTGTGAGCAGAGGATTGATCCTTGTCGCGTCGCTGATCGGTGCCCTTAGCGGTCTGGCCTACGCCCAGCAGCCCCCCGCGCAGCCCCCCGCCCCGCAGGCCCCCGCCGGGCCGCCGAAGATCGCCGTGCTGATTGTGACCGGCCAGAGCGGACACAACTGGAAGGGCACGACGCCGCTGCTGCGCAAGATTCTCGAGGATACCGAGAAGTTCGACGTGCGCGTGGTGGAGGAATTCCGCGGCGCGGGGCCGGAAACGCTGGCGCCCTACGACCTCGTGGTGCTGAACTACTTCGAGCGGGGCAGGGCGGAACTGCGGTTCGGCGACCGCGCCAATAACGCCCTGCTCGACTTCGTGCGCGGTGGCAAGGGCCTCGTGGTCTACCACTTCTCGATGGCCGCCTTCGATGGCTGGACCGAGTACGAAAAAATGTCGGCCGGCAACTGGCGGCCCAACAACGGCCACCATTCGGCTCCCCATAGCTTCGTGGTGGACATCAAGGACCAGGAGCACCCGATCACCAAGGGGCTGAAGCTCTCGTTCCCCCAGCCCAACGACGAACTGTACGGCAATCTGCGCTGGCAACCCGCCGGCTCGTACCACGTGCTCGCCACGGCGTACGACGACCACGAACTCTACAAGGCCAGCCGGACGGATTCGAGAGCGCCGCAGCCGCTCGAGGGTGCGGGCGCCAACCAGCCGATGTTGTGGACGGTCGACTACGGCAAGGGCCGCGTCTTCACGACGGCGCTCGGCCACGACGTGGAGCAGGTGCAGACGCCGGCATTCGTGACGACGTTTGCCCGCGGCGCCGAGTGGGCCGCCACCGGCAAGGTCACCCTGCCGATTCCACCAGCGATGGCGAAGTAGGAACTGGTCCGATCGGTCCTCCAATGTGGGACTGAGGTGTGCGAATGATTCGCACTGCGGACGCGCGGAAGTAGGTAGCGGGGTATCTGAACGCCCGCTTTCAGGCCCTGCGAGTGTCGGCATCAGGAGCGACGTCGTCGCGGCTGGTCATGGCGCACGCAGGGTGCCAGGACGACCGGGCGTAAATCGAGTGCTTCGTGAACCTCGAGTTGTCAGAGCTGGCAAGACTGTGTGAAGGTGCCAGGCCTGCAGCGCGTGTGACCGGTCGTGCCTCGACTGCCCGAACAGGCGCTTGATCGACCGCGAATGACGGAGCGAAGTTGTGCCGAACGGAGATGCCGCATCGCCGCATCCGGTTCCGGCGCCCCTATACTGGTGCGCGATGCGCTACGACGCGGTCGTCATCGGCGGCGGCCACAACGGGCTGACCTGCGCCGCCTACCTCGCCAAAGCGGGCAAGAAGACGCTCGTGCTCGAACGCCGGCACGTGCTTGGCGGCGCGGCCGTCACCGAGGAAGTCTTCCCCGGTTTCAAGTTCTCGGTGTGCAGCTACGTCGTGTCGCTGCTGCGGCCCGAGATCATCCGCGAGCTGGATCTGCCGCGGCACGGCATGGAGCTGCTGCCGCTCGACGGCACGCTCACGCCCATGGAAAGCGGCGACTACCTGTGGCGCGTGAACGACCACTCGAAGACCCGCCGCGAAATTGCGCGTCACAGCCAGAAGGACGCCGACGCCTACGACGACTACGGCATGGCCATGGTGGAGATGGGCCGCTTCGC
>JANORI010000344.1:0-8078 GCA_031415235.1 Acidobacteriota bacterium
TGGCGCGTCTCGGTGAGTTGGAGGAACGGGGCGCCGCGCGTCTGCCGTGCGTAGCGCTCGAGCGCCTCGAGGCCCACGCGGTAGGCGTCACGCTGATCGACCAGCGCGCCGGCGAGCGCGCGATCGATGTAGCGCACGGCCCTCGCCTCAGTCGCGCCGGGGCCGTGCTGGTCAGACGGCACGAGCAGCTCCGCAATGCGATCGAGTAAGTCGGCTTCGTGCGCGGTCAGCGCCTCGAGCGCCTCACGGGACGGACGAGGACGCGTGCGCTGTTCGTCTTCTGCGGCATTCGTCTCCGTGACAGGCCCGGAGACAAAGGAGGCGCCGGCCGTGGCGCCGGCCAGTTTCAGCAGATCGCGTCGTGATGGTGCGCGGTCGGCCATACGGTGTCCCTCGCGATGCGGTTCAAGAGGACGTGGTCGTCAGCGTTGCGGCGGCGGCTTGCGCTCGTATGTGGCCACGAGCTGGCCCTGCCCCACGATGTGACCGGCCATGGCCTCGACCAGTTGCGCCTTGGTCAAGCCGGCGGGCAGCCCCGCCACATCCAGCGCGTACACCGTGAAGTGGTAGTTGTGCACCTTGCCAGGCGGCGGCGCGGGTCCGCGGTAGATCGGCCGGCGGAAGCCCGACGGCCCCTGCGTGGCGCCGGCGATCTCGGCCGGCATGGCCGCGGCGGGATCGATCGGGATGTTAGCGGGCAGACCCTTGGCCGTGCCGGGGATGTTGTAGATCACCCAGTGCACGAAGGGCTGCGGCATCGGCACATCCGGGTCGTCGCAGATGAGCGCAAACGACGTGGTCGTCGCCGGGGCGCCGGTCCAGGCGAATGCCGGCGACGTGTTCTCGCCGTCGGCCGTGTGTTGTTTGGGAATCGGCTGGCCAGCCGAGAGCGTCGGGCTCGTGACCGTGAGCGGGGCGGCGGCGGGACCGGAAGGGGCCTGGGCCGCCGACATCGTCGGGAACGCGACGCCGGCCCCAGCCAGCACCATAGCGGAGAAGAGGCGTGAGGTCATCACGCCGGGCAGTATACGCGGGAAACCCTGGGCCCCGTGCTGCCGGCTGGTGACGGCCCGGCGTGAATGGCGTGCCCGGCATGCACGGGCTACACTGCCGCGATGCGCCGCCCACATGCACTCGTCGCTCTCGCCACGGCCACCGTCACCGCTCTCGCGGTCCTGTCGCCGCCGCCGGCCCTTGCCCAAATGCCCGCGCTCGCTGACTTCGACGCGTATGTCGCCCAGGCCGTGCGGGACTGGGGAATTCCTGGCCTGGCGATTTCGGTGGTCAAAGACGGCGAAGTCGTCTTCGCCAAGGGTTACGGCATGCGCCGTCTGGGATCACCTGAGCCGGTCGACGACCGCACGCTCTTCGCCATCGGCTCCACGACGAAGGCCATGACGGCGGCCGCGCTGGGCATGCTCGTGGACGAGGGCAAGCTGGCCTGGGACGACCCGGTCTCGAAGCACCTGCCGTGGTTCGCGTTGAAGGACGTGTGGGCCACGCGCGAACTCACCGTGCGCGACCTGCTGACGCACCGCTCCGGGCTGCCCAACACCGACGCGCTCTGGTACGAACAGCGCGTCACGACCCGCGAGATCCTCGACCGTCTGCGGCTCGTGCCGTCCGAGACGTCCATGCGTTCGCACTTCACGTATCAGAACGTGATGTACGCGGCCGCGGGAGAGATCGTGGCCGCTGTGAGCGGCATGCCGTGGGGGCAGTTCGTCATGACGCGCCTGTTCGAGCCGCTGGGCATGTCAGACACGGCTGCCACGGCCGCCACGCTGGAGCGCCAGCCGAACGTGGCCGCGCCGCATTCGACGATCGACGGCGTGGTGACCGAGATCCGCAACGCCCATGTGGACACCGTCGCACCGGCGGGCGCCGTGTGGTCGAACGTGCGCGACATGGCGAAGTGGCTCCGGCTGCTGCTCGGCGGCGGCACCGTCGCCGCCGGCGCCGATGGGGCGACGCCACGTCGACTGCTGAGCGACGCAGTGCTCGCCGAGCTCTTCACGCCTCAGACCATGGTGGGGCCCGATGAGTTCTATCCCACCGCCCGGCTCACGAAGCCGCACTGGACCACCTACGGCCTGGGCTGGTTCCAAACGGATTACGCGGGCCAGAAGGTGGACTTCCACACCGGCAGCATCGACGGCATGGTCGCGATTGCCGGCCTGCTCCGCGACCAGGGGTTGGGTGTCTACGTGCTGGCCAACCTGGACGGCGCCGAACTCCGCCATGCGTTGATGTACAGGATCTTCGACCTGTACCTGGGACGTCCGGCGCGCGATTGGAGCAGCGAGCTGCGCGTGCTCTATCGGGGCCTGGCAACGGAGCTTGACGCGCGACAACAGAAGGTGGACGCGGAGCGCGTGTCGGGCACCAGGCCTGCGCTGGCGCTCGCTCGCTACGCGGGCACCTACACGAGCCCATTGTTCGGCGTAGTGACGGTGTCCGAGCGGGCTGGTCAATTGCACGCCCGCTACGGCGAGGGTTTCGTGGGCGCGCTGGAGCACTGGCATTACGACACCTTCAAGGTCACATGGGAGGCCGCGTGGCGAGGCACGGCGCTCGTGACGTTCCAGATCGACCAGCGGGGGAGCGTCGCGTCGGTGTCCATGCCTCAGGGCGTGTTCGTGCGGACGGAGAAGTAGGCGTGTATCGGATCTTGGGCGATGAGTGAAAGGGGTGCGACCATGTCCGTTCGACAACCTCGCCGATTCGGCGGGCTGCCCGATCGCCCGGACCCTCGCGACGTGGCGTATGCGCCGACGGCGGCGGCACGGCCGGCAGTCGTCGACCTGCGCGCGCAGTGCCCACCCGTGTACGATCAGGGCGACCTGGGCAGCTGCACGGCCAATGCGATTGCCGGCGCGCTGCAGTTCGATCGTACTTTCAGTTCGGGGGGTCGGACCACGTCGTGCTCTTCGAGCCGGCCGTAGGGCCCGCGCTGATCGCCCAGGCCACGGTGCACTACAGGCAGGGCGCGTGCATTGGCTACGCGAACCCCTAGCAGCTCGCCGAGCCGGACCGGTGGCGTCAGGCGCCGGGACGCGGTACCAGTCGCTCGAGCTCTTCGAACCAGTTCACGACCAGCCGCAGCTGGCGCGGCGCGGCGAGATCCTCGCTGCGCAGCATCAGGAAGCGCTGGCTGTCGGCGGACACGTCATAGTAGCGCGCGCCAGGCACGAGGAACCCCATCTCGAAGCGTCCCACGAAGAGCACCCGCGGCCGCGACGCCGAGAGTGTCGGCGTGGTGCTGATGTCCACGACCATCATCCGCTCGCCCTGACGAAAGAACAGCTCGCGGCCGTTTCGGGCCCACACCGGCTCGGTGCCGCCGTCGGTCGACAGCTGGCGGACATCGCCCGGCCCAGGGAACGGCTGCACGTACACCTCGAAGCGCCCGGACCGGTCGGAGATGTACGCGAGAGAGCGGCCGTCTGGAGAGAACCGGGCGGCATGTTCGTCGGCGGGCGTGGCCAGCAGCGGCCGCGTGGTACGGGCGGCATCGAGCGTGAGCGTCCAGAGGTCGATGCCCGTGGCCGGCCGCCGCTCGTAGAACACGAGCGTCGTGCCATCGGGTGACCAATCCTGCGTCACCTGCGAGAAGTCGCTCTTGGTGAGCCGCTCCGCCGTGCCGCTCCCGTCGGCAGCCGCCCAATACAGGTTCTGGCGAGGCTGGTCGCGCGTCGACGAAAACGTCACGCGGCGCCCATCCGGTGTCCAGATCGGACTGGAGTTGACGGCGCCGTCGCTGGCGATCCGACTGAGCGTGCCTCGCTCGAGGTCGCCGGTCCAGATCTCCTTGGGGTTCACGCCCTCGTAGATGTGCGTCGTCAGGCGCCGCCCGTCCGGTGACATCGTCATCGGACCGTAGGTCCGTGGCTCCAAGTCGACGGGCGAGGAACGGCCGGTCCGGTCGACCCACACGAAGGAGCGCTCGCTGATGGAGTTGTTCGCCAGGTAGATGAGCGACCCGGCCTTCGACACCGCGTAGTGACTGCCGACGGTCAGGCCGACCATTGCGCCTTCCAGCACCTGCACGGGCTTCCCGGTCACGACCAGGCGGTCCGGATCGAACGGCACAGCGAACATTGCGCCCGACGTCGGGTGGGCGTAGATCAGGTGGCCCGAGGCCGAATACGACGCGCAGCAGCCCGACTCGACGATCCGCGACACCGTGCCGGTCGCGATCGACACCGCGTCGATGGCCGCTGTGACCGCGGATGTGGCGCTCGTGAAGAGCGCCGTCTTGCCGTCGGGCAGAATCGTTGGCCAGGCTTGTCGCAGCGCGCTGTCGCCAGGGCGCTCGGTGAGGCGCTGCGCTTCGCCGCCCGAGGCCGACACCCGCATCAGGCCGCGCGCGTCGGGTGCGAAGACGATCGTGTCGTTCGGTCCCCAGGCGCCGCCTTCGGGACTGAGCGCATCCGCCACGGTGATGGCCGGCCCTCCCGCGAGCGAGACCTTCTTCAGCTTGCCGGCGACGAAGAACCCGACCCACTGTCCATCGGGTGAGAAGAACGGCTGGCTGGCATTCTCCGTGCCGGGAATCGCCGACGCGTCGAACTGGTCGAGGCGCCGCAGATAGAGCCGGTTCCTGCCCTCCGGATTTCCCAGGTAGACGAGCCGCTCACCGTCGGAGGAGAGCGCCAGCAGGTTGCCGAGGCGTCCGCTGCTCAGGGCCGACTGGGGAAAGTCGACGAGCGAGCGTGTCACGACCGGCGACGCCGTCCCCGTGCGGGAATCGCTCCGGGTGGCGACTGACGCCGCGGCCGCCGCCGATGCCGCGGCGAAGAGGGCCCACGGCAGCGCGCGAAGCCAGGGCCGGCCGCCGCTGGAGTGCCGCGCCACCTCCCCGACAGCCGGCAGGGCGTGCGTTCTCCTGACGGCATCCGCCAGTTCGGAGCGGACGTCGGCGATGTCCATCCTCGCCGAGCGCATCGAGTCGAGCCGGGCGGTCGGATCCTTCTCCAGGCACCGCCGGAGCAGCCGGCGCACTTCCGCCGGAGTCGACGGCGGCAGGAGCGCGAAGTCGGGCGTGTCGCGCAGCACCGACGCAATCAGCTCGCTCGAATCGCTGCCGGCGAACACGCGATGCCCGCTGAGCATCTCGAACAGCACGACGCCGAAGGCCCACCCGTCCGCACGACGGTCCACCAAGCGCCCTCTGGCCTGTTCCGGCGACATGTACGCCGCGGTGCCGAGGATCTGGCCCGCTGCCGTCATGGCGGGCGAGGTCATGGTCGGCGCGATCGCGCCGTCGCCGGTTCCAGACCGCGGCTCGGACGCCTTGGCGAGTCCGAAATCCAGCACCTTGACGACGCCGTCGTCGCGCACTTTGATGTTCGACGGCTTCAAGTCGCGGTGGATGATGCCGGCGTCGTGCGCCGCGCTGACTGCGTCGGCGATCTGCTGCGCGATGGCCAGCGCCTCGGCCAACGGGAGGGCACCACCCGACAGCCGCACCGACAAATCATCGCCTTCGATGTGCTCCATCACGAGCGCGCGAAGCGTGGGCTGGCCGGGCGGCTCCTCGAGCCCGTAGATCGCTGCGATGTTCGGGTGGTTGAGCGCCGCCAGGGACTTGGCCTCTCGCTCGAAGCGCATGAGGCGGTCGGGATCGCCGGCCAATGCCGCGGGCAGGATCTTGAGCGCGACGTCGCGATCGAGCTTCGTGTCGCGCGCGCGGTAGACCTCCCCCATCCCGCCCGCGCCGAGCGACGAGACGATCTGGTAGGTTCCCAACCTGGTGCCGACGGTGAGCGCCATCGCTGCGAAGTATACCCGCCGGACGGGTGCAGGTTCGTGCGCCGCGCCTTCAGTCCGACTCGGGGCAAGGGCTCGTTCTTGTCGGCCGCGTCACGAATCTGGGGCACGTCGTCACGCGACTGGTGCCGAGGCACCAGGAACCCTCCGGAGAACGCGTGCAGAAACCGTCACCTCTGTCCCTGCGCGTGCTGTGCATCCGTCGTCGGCGATGACTCCGTATCTTCCCCACGGCCGAGCGCCGCTGCCGTCGATGCGCGGTGCGGGCAGCCTGCCAGGGACGGGTTGCAGAAGTAGTCCACGTCGCAGGAACTGCCACGCCCAATTCGTAACGGTGACAGGCCCCGTTACAAATGGCGCTTCGCCAGGGCGGCCACCGACTGCACCATCGACATAAGGCCCATGCCCTTGCCCATCGAGATGTTCTGACGGAACAGCTTCTCGACGATTTCGGCATCTACGCGTGCGATGTCGGCAGCGGGCAATCCCGAGAGGGCCTTGTCGAGGATGGCCGCGAGCGCCTTGGCCGATACGCCCGACGGATTCTCCACCGCGAAGTGCAGCTTCAATGTGCCGTCGGCGTTCGGCACAGCCCACACGTAGGCCTCCGACTCGCAGAACTTCACGAGGTGCTGCTGCGAGAACGGCCGCGTGGCCACGTCGGCCGGCACGTCCTTGAACTTGCGCGCGAAGTCGATCAGCAGCTGCGTGCGTTCGTGGGTATCGGTGACCCCCGCAAACACGTCGAGCAGGGTCTGGAGCCGTTCCGGGTACGCCGGCATTACTTCTCGATCGGCACGCCGACCAGGTTGCCCCACTCGGTCCAACTGCCGTCGTAGTTGCGCACCTTCTCGAACCCAAGCAGGTAGGTGAGCGCAAACCACGTGTGGCTGCTGCGCTCGCCGATGCGGCAGTAGGCCACGACCTCTTTCGCAGGGTCGATCTTGTTCAGGTCCACGTAGAGCGCCGTCAGTTCGGCCGCCGTTTTGAACGTGCCGTCCTCGGGATTGATGGCCTTGGCCCACGGCACGCTCTTCGCGCCCGGAATGTGTCCGCCACGAATCGCGCCTTCGTTGGGATACTCGGGCATGTGCATGCGCGTGCCGGCGTATTCCTCGGGGCTGCGGACGTCCACGAACTGCCCGCCGGTCTTCTGATACTTGATGACGTCGTCGCGCAGGATACGGAGCGTCGAGTCGTTGCGTGCCGGCGCCTGGTAACTGGTGGCGGGGTAGCTGGGCGTGTCGGTGGACCACTCGCGCCCTTCCTTCTGCCACTTCAACCGGCCGCCGTCCATCACGTGGGCCTTGGTGTGGCCGAAGAGCTGAAACACCCAGAAGGCGTAGCACGCCCACCAGTTGCTCTTGTCGCCGTAGAAGACCACGGTGGTGTCGGGCGTGGCGCCGATTTTCGACATCAACGCCTCGAAGCCCTCGCGCTCGATGTAGTCGCGGCGCACCTGATCGTTGAGGTCGCTCGTCCAGTCGATGTGCACGGCCCCAGGTACGTGGCCCATCGGGTAGAGCAGTGTGTCTTCGTTCGACTCGATGATGCGTACGTTCGCATCGTTTGCGTGCGCGGCGACCCACTCGGTCGACACCAGCGCGTTGGGAGTTCGGTAGCCGCGGTCGGCGATGGCAGTCATGGGGGTCGTCTCCTGAAAGGTCGGGAAGAGCGCCAATCTACCATGCTACGGGCGCAGGAACGCCTCGAGCATCGCGACGTCCACGGGCTTGACCAAGTGGGCGTCGAAGCCCGCGCTCTCGCTTCGCCGCCGGTCGTCTGAACGTCCCAACGCGGTCTGGGCGACAATCCGTACGTCGTTGCCCCACGCCTGCCGCCGAATGCTTCGGCACAGGCTGTGGCCGCTCTGCTTGGGCATCCCGATGTCCAGCAACATCACGTCGGGTCGAAACCGATCGGCCGCAGCCAGCGCGGCTTCGCTGTCGCTGGTGGTTTCCACCACGTAGCCCCGGTCGCGCAGCAACATCGCCAGCGCGCGGGTGTTGTCTTCGTCGTCATCGACGACCATCACGCGACGGGGCTCGACGATCGTGGTCTTCACGGCTGAACCGGCTGGTTCCGGCTCGCGCCCGTCGGCGACCGACGGCGCCACCTGCGTCCGAGCCCTGAACTTGCTGCCAACGCCGAGCAGATTGTCGATGACCTTCACCATGCGCGCCATCTGGCGATCGATCACCTGATGCGCTTCGGCCCGCACGTCTGCCGAGATGCCGTCCCGCTTGAGCAGCGCCACGGCGATGCTGATGGGCGCGAGGGGGCCGCGAAGCTCGTGCGCGACCACG
>JANORI010000345.1:0-9304 GCA_031415235.1 Acidobacteriota bacterium
GACGGCCGGCGAGATCGACCTGGCGTCGGAGCTCGAGGGGCCGATCTTCGACGCGCTCCGCGACCCGAAGGTGTTTCGTGAGTTTCAGGTCCATCCGGAGTTTCATACGCTGGTCTGGGCGAACGGCGCAGACTTCGCGCCGGAATTTCTGCACGACAACATCAAAGTGGCGGCATAACCACCGGTTGCAGCGGACGGCACTCCCCACGCCGCCGCTGAACCGGCATCGTTAGACTGTCGATGAAGCGCTGATGACGTGCGTGCAGCACACTACGACATTTGGATGGTCCCGATGACTCGACTCGCTTTCCTTGGCTGTTCCGTGTTGGCTTGCCTCTTCGCGGGCGCGTGCAGCGGTCCAGCGCCCGAGCTCACGCGCACCGAGCCTCCGCCTTTCGATCTGGACGCAACGCGTCAACTCATCGCGCAACAGAACGAGCGCTTCACCAATGCGCATCTCACGGGCGACATCGCCACCATCGACTCGATGTTTGCCGCTGATGCCAAGGCATTTCCGCCAGGCGCCGCGGCGGTGATCGGCCCTCAGGCGATGCACGACTTTACCGTGGACTACCTCAAAGCCGGCCTCACGGAGTTTCGCGAGGAGACCACGGACTTCTACGGGAACGCGGAATATGTGATTGATGCAGGCACCTACGTAGTGACGTACGGGCCCAACCACGTGACCGAGCGCGGCAAGTACCTGAACGTGTGGACACAAGTGAACGGGAGCTGGAAGATCAAGGCAAACATGTGGAACACCGACGCGCCACCGCCGACGCCGAAGTGACCGGCCGCCGAGGTGAGTCGCTGCAGGTCCGTGCGGTCTAACCAGCGGTTGCAGCCGACGGCGGCGCGCGAGATCACGAGGCCGCCGCTGGTGAACGCTGACGTTGGGCCGACGAAGGCGTCCTTGGGGACGCCTCGGATTTGGTTCACCGCCGACCGGTCTGCCGTGCCTGCTCAGCGTAGTACCATGAGCCAGACGGCAGCGGACGTGGGATCATGGCGAAACCAAGAGCGTACGTCGAGACTTCGGTTATCAGCTACCTGACCGCACAACCCAGTCGCGACCTGGTTCTGGCGGCTCATCAAGAAGTCACGCGCGAGTGGTGGTCGGGTCGGGATCGGTTCGAGCTACTGGTCTCGGAGGCAGTGCTCGAAGAGATTAGTCGGGGTGATGCCGCGGCTGCGGCCCGTCGCGTCGCCGCGATCGATGGCATCGCGGTCCTTGCGGTGACCGGGCCCGCGCGTGCGCTGGCACGGGCGTTCCTTCAGGCCGCGGCCATGCCCAGCAAGGCGGCGATCGACGCCGCACACGTCGCAATCGCGACCACGCATGGCGTCGACTTCCTGGTGACCTGGAACTGTACCCATATCGCCAACGCGGCGGTCCGCGAGAAGATCGAAGCCGTGTGTCGAGCCGCCGGATTTCGGCCTCCAGTCATCTGCACGCCACTGGAATTGCAAGTCGAGGAGGAGCAATGAGCCAAGATCCAATCATCGACGAAGTCCGCGCGATCCGAGACGCCATTGCGAAAGAGCACAACTACGATCTCGACTCGATCTTTCGTATGCTCGAAACCCGCGAGGTTACGAGTGGGCGATCGCATGTGACCTTGCCGCCGAGGCGATTGCCACTGGCGACGGCGACCGCACCCGAAAACGCGGCCCAACAACGCGCTGCAGCCGACGCCGCTTCGCGGCGCGGCTGAGCGCTGGCGTTGGGCCGACTGAATATCGCTCTCGTCGAGTCCAGGACCGCCGTCCTCGACCTCACATTGATCGGTCATGACTATGCAGAACACGGATTGCAGCCGCCGTACTTTTTTCGGAATAGCCGGAGCCGCCTGTGCGGCCGCCGCAATCCCCTCGTCCATCGATGCTACGCCGCAAGTCGCACCACCCATTGACCTGCCGGCGGCTACGCTGTGGGAGGCGAGCGAGCTCGTACGGACGAAGAAGGTTTCGCCGAAAGAACTGACCGCGGCATGCCTGGCGCGGATTCAGCGCTTGAACCCGACCTTGAACGCCTTCATCGCCGTGACGGCCGAACAGGCGACAGCCGACGCACAGCGCGCCGAAGCGGAGATCATGAAAGGCGGGTGGCGCGGTCCGTTGCATGGAATTCCTGTGGGCCTCAAGGACTTGTTCGATACGGCGGGCGTGCGGACGACGGGCGGAAGCGGGCAGTTTGCGGACCGCGTCCCGGTCGAAGACGCGGACGTCGTACGGCGACTCAGGGCAGCGGGCGCAGTGATCCTCGGCAAACAGAACCTGCACGAGTTCGGGCTGGGCGCGACGTCCGCATCAGGTCACTTCGGCGCTGTACACAATCCGTGGAACCGCGACTACGTGGCCGGAGGTTCATCCGGCGGATCGGCGGCGGGGCCGTAGCGGCCTCGCTCTGTTACGGCGCCCTCGGGACCGACACGGGCGGATCGATTCGGATCCCTGCGTCCTTCTGCGGCATCGTGGGGCTGAAACCGACCTACGGGCGCGTGAGCACGCGGGGAGTCATTCCTCTATCGTGGTCGCTGGACCACGTCGGCCCGCTCACACGCACTGTGTTGGATGCCGCGATGCTCCTGCAGGCAATCGCCGGCTACGACGCCCGGGAGACGACCAGCGTCGATCGACCGGTTCCTGCGTTGATGGCCGCCATCAAACGCGGGCCAGCATCGCTGCGGGTTGGCGTGCCAAGGGAGTCCTTCTTCACAGGGCTGTACGCAGACGTGCAAACGGCCGTCGAGCAGGCGATTCGCGTCGTGTCGAAGCTGACCGCAGGCGTACAGGAGGTGGTTGTACCGGTGAGTCCGGAAATGCACCTCGCCGTGATGTTGGCGGAAGGCTTTGCATTTCACACCGCGCGAGTCCGAGAGGCGCCACAGTTGTTTCAGCCGCCCGTGCTGGGACGTCTGCGCGGCGGTGAGGCCGTGGGCACGGCGACGTATCTCGATCGGCGACGCGAGCTGGATCACGTGCGACGCGCGGCGCCAGGCCTCTTCGCGCGTGTCGATCTGCTCGTCACACCGACCGTCCCACTCATGCCGATACCGATCGCCGAAGCACAGGACGACGAAGCCGGAACGGCTTTGTATGCGCGCAACACGAGACCGTTCAACGCCTACGGGCTGCCCGCCGCGTCCGTTCCATGCGGGTTCGCGAAGAACGGTCTACCCATCGGCCTGCAAATTGTCGGGCCGCCCTGGGGTGAGGAGTCCGTTCTTCGCCTGGCTCACGCATTCGAACAGGCGAACGACGCAGTGAAGCGGCGTCCGGTGATGTGACGCATTCGATCGCACATGAGAATTGCGGCCCAACCACGCGATGGAGCCGTCGGCGCTGGGCCTGCCGCTGGAGCGCCGCGGCTCATCGCTCGCGTTAGCAAGAATTCGAAGACCACGAACACGAACACGAAGAAATCGAAGGCTCTTCGGGAAATCGAGTGGGTGATTGTGGAGCATTTCAAAGGGCGGGTAGCATGCATGTGAGGATCTTGAGCCGCAGATATTCCTCATCGCGCAGTCCGGATGCGCGGCGCTGGATCACGCGGATCTTGTTGTTCAGGCCTTCCACGAACCCGAGCGAGACCTTGTTCTCGGGCTTGCAGTAGGCGGCGATGCCGTCCCAGTGCCGATCGATCATCTCGGCGAACTGTGCATAGGGCTTCAAGCGTTGCCACTCAAGGCTCGCGCGCCAGTGCTCGAAGAAGCGCCGCGCCCAGCCTTCTCGCTCGTAGCTCCAAAGCTGACCGAAGGACTCCTTGAGCAGGTAGGCCGTGTTGAGGCGCTTGTTCGCGGCGAGCGCGTCTTGAGCGACTGCCGGCCTTCGAGGCTGAGGTTCTCTCTGCGCGAGAGCCGCGTGTACTTCTGGCCTTTGATGAAGCGCCGGTCACGTCCGCTCAGCCGCGGGTACTCGGCCTTGCGGACCGTGTGGAGCGCGTTGCCCAGGTGGCGCATGATGTGGAACTTGTCGAACAGGATCGCGGCCTGCGGCGCGCGGGTGGTGGCGGTGTTGCGAAACGGCTTCCACATGTCCATCACCGCCAAGCGGATATGCCGGTTCTTCGTGTCTCCCAGCCAGTCATAGAACTGCGCCATGCTGGCCTCCGAGCGATCGTCGCCACCGAACCAGATCGGGCGACGGCGCAGGAGATCGCTCACCACGATGCGGTAGGTGTGACCTTTTGCGGATCGAGATCTCGTCGATGCCGATCGCCGTGGGTCCCGGTGTCCCCGCGTGCGCAAGCTGCGCACGCATGTACTGCTGTTCCAGCGTCTTGACGGTGTCCCAGCATGAGCCCCGACTGCGACGACGACCCAATCCTGAGGCACGTCAGCCAGCTACCGCAGCTGCCGCCCGACAGACGCAGGGCCGATCGCGTACGCTGCGCGGCGTCAACTACTATTGCCGCGCGAAGCTAACGCCGTCCGTTTCGAAGCGGCAGCGCGACATGGCTCCCGCGCTGCTCGCCGGACTGTGCCTGCTGTACCTGTCGGCCATCGTTTACGACGTGGTGCTGCTGCGCGAACTGCTGTAGGGCCGCGGAGGAAGGCAGCTCCAGAGCGGACCCCGATTGGGCGCAGGCTTGGGGGATCTTCGCCCAGCCGTCAGACGACTCGCTTCGCCAGATGCCCGCCCAGATGCATCGTCATGTCGTACACCGACGCGCCGCAGGCCGCCGCCACGTCCTCGGGGCGCGAACCGGACTCCCAGTCGAAACACGTCGCGACGTCGCCCGCCTGGACCACGGTCTCCGCGCCGAGGTGGACGATCGTGTGACTGGCGGACACCGACGCCACCACCGGGAAGGCGCGCCCGCGAATCCTGACCGTGGCGCCCTTGGCGGCCTCTCTCGGCCATCCGTCGGCGTGACCCACCGGCACCGTGGCCACCCAGGTGGGTTCGGTCGCTATGAACGCCCGGTTGTAGCCGGCGCTCGACCCGGCCTCGAGCAGTCGAGCCACGGTGGTCACGCCCAGCCCGTACCCGTTGTTCTTGACGACGGCCAGAATCGGCTGACCCTTGGCCACTCGCGCGACCTCGGCGAGATTGTGAGCCAGATTGGCGGCGTGCACTTCGAGCCATGGATCAAAACCAGCCGGCGGCGCCGCTGCCAGGGCCTGGGTGGCGTGAAGTCGAAGAGGCCCGGCCACGAGCGCGGCCGTCGATGCCAACACCGCGCGTCGGGTGGGATGCATGGGTGGCACTATAGCCCAGCCGTCCAGCGGTGGACGACGTGTGGGACGACGACCTCGTGAGGCTCGCAAGTAGTGGCATAATCCCGCGACCCCTTGGCCCTCACCCCCGGCACTCGTCTCGGCGTCTACGAAATCACGGCACCGCTCGGCGCAGGCGGCATGGGCCAGGTGTGGCGGGCCACCGACACGACGCTCGGCCGCCAGGTCGCCATCAAGATCCTGCCCGACGCGTTCGCCGCCGACCCTGACCGCTTGGCGCGATTCGAGCGTGAAGCGAAGACCCTCGCCGCCCTGAATCATCCCCATATCGCCGCCATTCACGGCTTCGAGAAATCGTCCGGCGTGCAGGCGCTCGTGATGGAACTCGTCGAGGGCGAGGACCTGTCGCAGCGCATCGCGCGCGGGGCCATTCCGCTCGACGAAGCGCTGCCCATGGCCAGGCAGATCGCTGAGGCGCTGGAAGCGGCCCACGAGCAGGGAATCATTCATCGCGACCTGAAGCCCGCCAACATCAAGGTGCGAGCGGATGGCACGGTGAAGGTGCTCGACTTCGGGCTGGCCAAAGCGACGGATCAGGGAGTGGGGATCGGGGATCCCTTCGACTTCGCTCAGGGCAGGCAGGGATCGGGGGGTGCGGCGACTTCGCCGACGATCACTACGCCGGGGATGACGCAGGCGGGAATGATTCTCGGCACCGCGGCCTACATGTCCCCCGAGCAGGCGCGCGGCAAGACCGTAGACAAACGCGCCGACATCTGGGCCTTTGGCGCCGTGTTCTACGAGATGCTCACCGGCGCGCGGGCCTTCCCGGGCGAGAACCTCACCGACACGCTGGCGGCGGTCGTCCGCGCCGAGCCGAACTGGAGCGTCATGCCGGCGGACGTCTCGCCAACGCTGCTGGCGTTCCTGAAGCGCAGCTTGCAGAAGGATCCGAAGCAGCGCGTCAGCGACATTCACGACATGCGTCTCGCGATGGAGGGCGCGTTTGACACCGCCGCGGCGCAGGCACCGGCCGCATCCCCATCGTCACCGTCACGCGGACGGCTACCGATGGCCGTTCTCGTAGTGGCGGGGGTGGTCATCGTCGCGCTCGCCATTCCCGCGGTGCAGCATCTGCTCGAGACGCCGCCACCTGCGCCGCCCGAAACACGCACCGATATCGTGACGCCCGCAACCGCGTTGCCGATGTCGTTCGCACTCTCGCCAGACGGACGGCAGATCGCCTTCGTCGCGTCGGGTGATGGCGCGTCGCGCTTGTGGGTGCGGTCGCTGGCAACGACGACGGCGGAGCCGCTGCCCGGTACCGAGGGTGCCACGTTCCCCTTCTGGTCGCCGGACGGCCGGTCGGTCGCTTTTTCGGCGTCGGGCGAGATCAAGCGAATCGACCTCGGCGGAGGAGCGCCGCGGACCCTCGCGACGATCCTTCTCGGGGGCGGAGGGTCGTGGAGTCGCGACGGCGTGATCGCGATTGCGGCCAACTCGACAAGCGGGTTGATGCGTGTGTCCGCCAATGGCGGCGCGTCAACGGAGCTGACCACGGTCTCGCCGCCGCAGAGCCGCCACTTGCTGCCGGACTTCCTGCCCGACGGCCGCCGGTTCCTGTTCACCGCCACGGGCACGGCCGAGGCGGCGGGGATTTACCTGGGCTCCCTCGACGGGGGACCTGCCACCCGACTGACCGGCGCTGACAGCGCCGGGCTGTTCCTGCCCGGCGGCCCATGGTCCACCGACTTGTCCGCCGTAGCGGGCGCGAAGGTGGAAGCGTCTCGCGAGGGTGGTTGGCTGGTGTGGACCCGGGCCGGAACGCTCGTGGCCCAGCGACTGGATGTGGAGCGCGCGGTACTTACCGGCACACCGGTGACACTGGCTGATGGCGTGGGCTACTTCTCAGTGGCGGCAGCCGCCAGGCAGTTGGCGTACCGCGCCGGAGGCAAATCCGGGCAGCAACTGACCTGGGTTGACCGATCTGGCAAGGCGGGTGGCACGGTGGGCGTCACCCACAGCGCACTTACCGGCGCTATTCCGCGCGTCTCCCCCGACGGCCGGCGCGTGGCGGTGAGCCTTACCACGCAAGCCAACACCGACATCTGGGTGCTCGAAGGCGACCGTGCGAGCCGGCTGACCTTCGATGCAGGCCGCGACGACTTTCCCGTCTGGTCGCCTGACGGCTCCCAGGTCGTGTACTTCAAACAGAGCCTTGGGCGCACCGATCTCAGCCAGAGGCCCGCAAGGGGCGGTCCCGAGGAGCCGGTCGTCGTCTCCGGGCCGTTCAAGGGGGCTTCCAGTTGGTCGGTCGACGGACGCTTCCTGATGTACCAGAGCACCGACGCAGGGACGCAGAGCGACCTCTGGGTCGTACCCATGGCCGGCGACCGGACGCCGCGGGTCTTCCTGAAAACTCCCTTCATCGAACGCTTTGGGGCGTTCTCGCCCGATGGCCATTGGGTGGCCTACCAGTCGGACGAGACGGGTCGAAACGAGATTTACGTCCGACCGTTTGTGTCTACGACGGGAGACGCCTCGACGAATCAGCCCGGAGGCCAATGGCAGGTCTCCTCGGCGGGCGGAATCATGCCCACGTGGCGGCCCGACGGAAAAGAGATCTACTTCCTGTCTCCGGCGGGCATGATGATGGCCACGCCAATCAGGCTGACCGGGGCCACATTGGAACCGGGTGCGCCAGTCGAGCTCTTCAATCCCCGGATCTTTGGCGGTGGTGTCGACGCTCAACAAGGACGGCAGTACGACGTCGCCCCCGACGGGCGGTTCCTCATCAACATGGTGCTGGACGAGGCCGCGGCGCCGATCACGCTGATCCAGAACTGGCGGCCCGAGGGGAAGAAGTAGCCCTTTGTAAGAGCGCAGCACCTGCATCCAGGTGGTGTTGACATACGTATGTCCCGCTCGCACAATGGCGACATGCGGACGACGGTGCGGCTCGACGAGGGCCTCCTGATCAAGGCCAAGCAGGAGGCGCGCAGGCGTGGCGAGACGTTGACGAGCCTGATGGAACGCGGGCTGCGGCTGGCGATGGCGCGTGGACGCGGGCCGGCGACGGCGCCCACGCGCCGCCTGCCCGTATCGAAGGCCGCCGGGGGTACGCTGCCCGGAGTGGACATCGACAACTCGGCCGATCTGCTCGACCGTCTCGATGGCCTGACATGATCCTGTCGGATGTCAACGTCCTGATCTATTCGTTTCGGCGTGATTCGCGGCGACACGCCGAGTTCCGGGCCTGGCTGCAGCAGGTCGTCGATGGCCCAGGTGCCTATGGCGTTTCCCCCCAGGTGCTCGCCAGCATGGTGCGCATCACGACCAATCGCAGGGCCTACGCCGAGCCATCTACGCTCGACGAGGCGCTGACGTTCTGTGAGGCGATGCTCGACCCGCCGCACGCGACGGTGATTCAGCCGGGGGAGCGGCACTGGTCCATCTACCGCGACCTCTGTCGGGCATCCGGCGTGACGGGCAGTCTCACGCAGGATGCGTGGTTCGCCGCGCTCGCCATCGAGCACGGCTGCGAGTGGATCTCGACCGACGCGCACTACGGCCTGTTCCCAGGCCTTCGCTGGCGCCGTCCGTTCGAGTAGTGGACCGAGGGTGCTCGAATGGACCCGAGACGGGCGTATACTCCCGGCTGCGGGCAAGCGATGTCCCGATCGGCTCATTGCGAAGGGAGAGGTCCATGGGTTCGAAACGACCTGTTCGACGGGAATTCCTGAAGAGCGGCGCCGCGCTGGCCGGAGGATTCACGCTGGGAGCCGCGGCACCCGCGATCGGCCAGACACATCACTCCCCACCGATGATCAAGGAGGGCAACGATCAGATCGCCTACGGCGACAGGTCGCCTCACGTCACGTCCGTCCGCATCGCCCACGGCGGCCGGCCCTCGCCCGATAACTGGGGGCTCACGTTCCATGTGGCGGCCCCGCTCCAGGATTCGGTCGGGGTGATCACGCCATCCTCGCTCCACTACATGGGGACGACTCGTGGCTCATTCCTCCCGGACATCGATCCGCGGGAGCACCGTCTCATGATTCACGGCCTGGTGGACCGTCCGCTGACCTTCACCATCGACGACTTGAAGCGTCTTCCTTCCG
>JANORI010000346.1:0-14495 GCA_031415235.1 Acidobacteriota bacterium
GTGAGCGGCCCCTGGCCCACGTAGACGATGAAGAACGAGGCGTCGAGCCCGCCCTCTTCCATCTTCGGCAGGTTCACCTGGTTGTCGAGCCGCTGGGTGTAGTTGCGCGCCTTGGTGAAGTCGCGCGGGTTGATGTCGTTGTGCGTGTCGAGCGCGATCACCCGCTCGTGAATGCCCTTGGCTTTCGCGACGAGCGCCGGGTCGGGGGCCTGCGCCGAGGAGGGCGATGCCACGAGCGCGACGAGGGCGCCGAGGGCGAGAGCACGGACAACACGCGTGAATGCGAACATGGACAGCTCCTGCCGCCAGATGCTACTACGGCCACCGGTCGGCGGGCAGGGCGGCGGGCAGGCCCACGGCCGGGCATGTACACTCGGGTCCGTCGTGATTCGTCCGGTTGTCGTTCTCCTCGTCATCGCGATTGCCGACGTGGCCACGCCGGCCGCGGCCCATCCTGCGCCCTTCAGTTATCTCGATCTGCGTCTGGCCGACGGCGCCGTGACCGGCACGCTCACGGTGCACGACCTCGACGCCGCCTACGAGCTGAAGCTGAGCGACGCCGAAGCGCTGCTCGATCCCACCGTGGCGCGACGCTACGGGCCCGCGTTGATCGAGGCGCTCACGGGCCGCCTGCGACTCCAGTTCGACGGGCAGACGGTGGCGGTCACGCTTGGCGACATCACGCCTGTGCCCGATCGCCAAGGCCTGCAGTTCACGGTGCAGGTCGCCGCCACGGGCACGCCGGGTCGCATCGACCTCGACACGACGCTGTTTCCGTACGACCCCAATCATCAGACGTTCGTGAACGTGTATGAGGACGACGCTCTGCGCCAACAGGCGATTCTCGACGTGCGGCACGCGACCTTCACGTATTACGCCGGCTCGTGGCAGGGCATCGGCGCGGTGCTCGGCACGTTCGTGCGGGCCGGCGCGTACCACATCGCGATTGGGCCCGACCACCTGCTCTTCCTGCTCGGGTTGCTGCTCATCGGCGGATCGCTCCGGCGGCTCGGCCTCATCGTCACGGCCTTCACCCTCGGCCACACCGTAACGCTGTCGTTGGCCGCGCTCGGCGTGGTGACGCCGCCGGGCCAGTTCATCGAGCCGTTGATCGCGCTCAGTGTCGTATTGGTTGGCGTGGACAACCTGCTCGTCGGCGACGGCGGAACGGCGCGCGCCGGGCTGGCCCTCGCGCTGCCGGCCACGCGCGACCTCCGGCCGTGGATGGCCGGCCTCTTCGGCCTCGTGCACGGCTTCGGCTTCGCCTCGGTGTTGCGCGAGTTCGGCCTGCCGCGCGAAGCGCTCGGCTGGTCGCTTCTCGGCTTCAACCTGGGCGTGGAACTGGGACAACTGGCGTTCGTGCTGCCCGTAGCGGCCCTGCTGGCCTGGATCCGCCGGCGCGCGCCGCTCGCGGGATCGCGACTGGCGATGGTAGGCTCTGTGGTCGTGGCGCTGGCGGGAGCCTACTGGTTCATCCAGCGCGTGTTCTTCCCTGGAGGTTGGCAATGAAGCGTAGCGTGATCTTGTCGGCGGTGATGGGCGTGGCACTGGCTACGCTGGCGGCTCGTGGACTCGGGGCGCAGCAGCCAGCGACTGGCCCCAACGTGGCCGGCATCGAAAAGGTGAAGGACAACCTCTACATGGTCACGGGCGGCGGGGGCAACACGGCCGTGTTCGTCACGGCCAATGGCGTGGTGCTGGTCGACACCAAGCTCGCCAACTGGGGCCAGGCGATCATGGACAAGGTGAAGACGGTCACCGACAAGCCGGTCACCCACATCATCAACACCCACACCCACGGCGACCACGTGGGCAGCAACGAATACTTCCCCGCCAGCGTCGAGATCGTGGCGCACGCCAACGTGTCGCTGAGCATGGCGAAGATGCCGGCCTTTGCCGATGGCACCAAGAAGCACGCGTTTCCGGACAAGACCTATACCGACAAGATGACCGTGCTCGGCGGCAATGAGGCCATCGACCTCTATCACTTCGGCGCCGCGCATACCAACGGCGACACCTTCGTGGTGTTCAGGAACCTGCGCACCATGCACGGGGGCGACGCGTTCGCCGGGAAGGGACTGCCCCTGCTCGACGTGAACAACGGCGGGTCGGGTGTGACCTATCCCGACACGCTCGCCAAGGCGGCGGCCGGCATCAAGAACGTGGATACGGTGATTCCCGGCCACAGCACGGTGATGGCGTGGCAGGACTTCGTGGACTTCGGCGAGTTCAACCGCGCGGTGCTCACCGCGGTGCAGACGGCGAAGAAGGCCGGCAAGACCGCCGAGGCGGCCGCCGCCGACCTGGTGCTGCCGGAGAAGTTCAAGGCCTACGTGATGACGCGCGTGAAGGACAACGTCGCCACAATCTACAAGCAGCTTCCGTAGTCACGGCGTCGCCCATTCGACCTCGATCATGCGCTACGCGACACTGCTTGCCGCCGTCCTGCTGGCGGCTGGCTGCTCCTCTCCTCCGGAGCAGCCGGCCGCCCAGGCCGTACCAACCGCCACGACCTCGGTCGACCCGCAGCACCAGGGCCTGACGGCGCCGCACGGCGATCACTCGCCGCACATGGGCGGCATGGTGCTCATGAACGGCGACATGCACTACGAGGTGGTGTTCGCGCGGGATGGCAGGCACCGCGTGTGGTTCAGCGACCCGGTACGTGCCGAGCTGCCCGCCTCGGTAGCCAGCGGCGTCACCATGGTGATCACGCGCGACAAGGAGGCACCGGAAGTGCTGGCGCTCGCCATCGACGACACCGGCGAGTCGTGGATCGCATCCGGCCGGCCAGTCGTGGGCGACGGCGCCTACGTGAAGATCACCTACGCGCTGCAGGGCGAGCCGCACGAGGTGGAGCTGCCCTTCGTCATCCCGACGCCGGCGACCAGCCCTCCTCGCGCCTAGCCGCGCGGGGTCGAGCGCGAGGCCAGTCCCGGCAGGAACGTGGCGTGGGCGACGCGTAGCGCCGTCAGGTCGTGCGGCAGGATCTTGCACACGCTCGCGATGCGGTGGATCTCGGATTCCTCGGCCACCGAGATCGAGGCATCGGTGGAGGCCAGCGTGAACAGACACCGCAGCAAGGCCAGCCGCTCGTCGTAGGCGGCGCCCTCGGCGAACTCCTGCGCCACCTGGAAGTCGGCCGTGCCGCCGAACATCAAGTTGCTCGACTTGGCGAGCCCCACGACCACGATGGCCTGTTCCGCCGTGAGTCCGCCCTCCTGCACCACCAGGGCCTCCATGGCACGGGTTTCGTCGGGGCTCACGTGCTGGTCGGCATGGGCGATTCGCCCGAGCAGATAGGCGAAACGGGCCAGATGCCGCGCCCGGGCGGGCTCCAGATGTTCGAGTGTATCCACGAGCGACCGCAGCGGCGCGTGGTCGTGTGGGTCGGCCGGCGTGGCGCCGAGTCCGAGCCAGGTGCGAATCGTGTCGAGAGGCATCCCGCGATCTTAATCCCAGCGCGCGACAACCGCGTCGGCCACGGCTATTCCCAGCGGAAGACGCGAGCCGACAGGGCCACGCACACGCCGAACACGAGCGCCAGCACCGCCACGTCGCCGGCATGACTCGCCCAGCTCTCGCCGTGCCAGATGCCTCGTTGCAGCGACACCGCATAGGTCAGCGGCAGCGCGCGTGCGAGCAGCCGCGCGGCCGGTGGCAAGGCCTCGATCGGCACGAACAGGCCCGATAGCCCGAGCATGGGGTAGAGGATCATCGCGCCGAGCGGCTGCGCGAAGCGTGCTGTAGGCACCACGCTGGCAATCACGAAACCCAGCGACAGGATGCACGAGGTGCTGAAGAGCACAGCCGCGGCAAACGACAGCCACGGCGCGTCCACCCCGGCCGGATAGAGTCGCCGGCCAGCCAGCGCCATGGCCGTGAGCGTGAGCGCCGAGAACAGCAGCTTTACGAGCACGTGCGCGGTCAGGATGGTGTGCGGACGGAGCGGTGTGGCCCGCAGCCGCTTGAGGATGCCGCCCTCGCGGTAGATCGCCATGATGGCCACGAGCGACAGCACCGCGCCGATCGCCACGATCATCGCAATCACGACCGGGAGATCGACGACGAAGCCGGGCATGCCCGAGGTGGTGCGCGGCGCCCGGTTGCCGAGCAGGCGGCTCACCACCAGGAACAGCAGCACCGGCACGCCCACCGTGCCGAACACGCCCAGGGGCTCGCGCACGAAGATCTTGGTCTCGAGCCAGGTGAGTCGCCAGAGTCCACGCAGCATGGTCGCTTACCTCAGTCGCGCATGACGTGGCCGGTGAGCTCGAGGAAGACGTCCTCGAGGGTGGGATGTTCGGTGCGCATGTCGTGTACCGGCAAGTGGTGCTCGGCCAGGCAGCGGATCACCTGCGTGACGAGGCCTGCGGCCTCACCGCGAATGGTGAAGGTGGAGCCGTCTTGCGTCACCGACGCCACGCCGGACATGGCCTGGAAGGCGGCGAGCGCCGACGCATGACCCGTCACGACCACGACGGTCGCCACCGGACAGTGCCGCCGCACCAGTTCCGCCGGCGTACCGATGTCCACGAGCCGGCCGCGGTCGATGATCGCCACGCGGTCGCACAGCCGCTCGGCCTCTTCCATCAGGTGGGTGGTGAGGAACACCGACTTGCCGCGGGCGCGGATGCCGCGCACCAGCTCCCAGATGGTGCGGCGGGCCTGCGGGTCGAGGCCGGTCGTGAGCTCGTCGAGGAAGACCACTTCTGGATCGTTGATGAGCGCCAGCGCGATCAGCAGCCGCTGCTTCTGCCCGCCCGACAAGGTCATGAACCACGCGTCGCGCTTCTCGGTGAGACCCAACTGCTCGAGCAGCCGGTCGCCGTCCACCGCCGAGCGATACAACGATGCCCACAGCCCCACCGCCTCGCGCACGGTGATGCGCTTCTGCAGTTGCGCCTCCTGGAGTTGCACGCCAATCCGCTCCTGCAGCGCCCGCACGTCGCGCACGGGGTCGAGGCCGAGCACGGTGATGGCGCCGCTGTCGGGGGCGCGCAGGCCCTCCACGCACTCCATCGTGGTGGTCTTGCCGGCGCCGTTCGGGCCAATCAGCCCGAAGATCTCACCCTGCTGCACCTCGAAGCTCACGCCGTCCACTGCCACGGTGCGGCCGTAGGTCTTGCGCAGGGCGTGCACGCGGATGACGGGCTCGGGCGTCACAGGGGTTTGGACGAATTGTGACACGCGTCCGTTCGGCACGGGCCGTTCCCGATCAGAGCAGGCGGTGCATCACGTGGATGTCCACGAGTCCTTCGCGGGCATGACGGAACGCCAGCGGCACCGTGCCCACGATCGCAAAGCCGCACCGCTGCCACAGAGCGATGGCGCCGCGGTTCGTGCTCACCACTGAGTTGAACTGCATGGCGGTGAAACCGAGGCGGCGCGCCTGCTCGAGCGAATGGCGGCACAGGGCCTCACCCACGCCAAGGCCGCGCGCCTCATGCGCCACCATGTAGCCGCAGTTGGCCACGTGGCTGCCGAGCCCCGGCTGGTTCGCCTTGAGCAGGTAGGTGCCCACGATTTGTCCCTCGCGCTCGGCCACGAACGTGTGACCGCTGGGTGGGTGCCACGCCGCCAGGGCCTCGGCGCGCGTCAGGTCGGGCGGGAACGGATAGGTGTCGCCGGCCGCGAGCACCGGGTGCAGGATCGCCCAGAGCGGGTCGGCATCGGCCGGGCTGTCTGGCCGGACCGTGAGCCCCACCGGTGCCGTTCGTGTGGCCGGCGCTGGCACGGCGTCGGCCGTGAGCCGCTTGCGATAGTGCACCGTCTCTGGCAGGTAGCCGAGCCGCGCGTAGATGCCACGGGCGCGCACATTGGCGTCGAACACGTTGAGGGTGATGAAGGCATCGCCACGGGCACGCGCCCACGACTCGGCCGCCGCCATGAGCGCGCGGGCCACGCCGCGGCCTTGCGCCTGCGGCGCCACCGCGAGCACCTCCACATGCCCATGCCGTTCGCCCGTGAAGTAGTCGGTCTTGGTGGCGACGAAGACCACGCCGTCAAGGGCCGCGCCCGCCGCGCCAGACACGAGCACGACGGTGTCGGCACGAGGCGCAGCCACGGCCGTCAGCAGGATGCCGTTGTCGGCCACTGCGATCTCGTGCGCCGTGCGCCACGCGGGCCGTGGAAAGTCGGCAAGCCGCGCCGTCAAGGCGATCAGTGCATCGCGATCGGCGAGGGTGGCAGGGCGGATGGTCACGGGTGCCATCATCCCTCACCTCGGCCCGCTCTCTGAAGGTGGAGGCTGAGACGCTACGCCGAGCGCCTGGTCGCATCAGAGTGGTATTGTGAGCCTCCCTTCTGGGAGAGTCATGACGACCATCGGAGTTCGTGAGTTCAGAGCGAGGCTGAGCCGCTATCTCAAGCTCGTGGCCGCAGGCCAACGTCTGGTCGTCACTGATCGCGGTCGACCAGTGGCGAGCGTTCAGCCCGTGGAAGAATCCCCGGACCACGAGTGGATCCGACGCCTCGTGTCCGCAGGCCGTGCTTCGTGGGGCGGAGGCAAACCGAAAGGTACCCCCGGACCGATCGTGGCGAAGCCAGGCAAGGGCGCGTCCGACATCGTGATTGAAGACCGTGGAACGCGAGTAACAGGCATCGTCGGAGTGGCTACGGCGACAGACGCAACGTGACCGACGCGTCGCCGGCAACGAACTCGATCCGCTCGGACTGCCGATCGCCCGATCGGGCGCGCACGCGATAGCGGACGCCGCGATACAGGTCGGCGGTGAACCGCCCCTCGGCGTCAGTGCGGCCGACGCGCCACCCGCCGGTGTCACCGGCATCGACCGCCGTGACGACGATGTCGAAGCCTTCAAGCGACGCCCCTGACGGACCGGTGAGCGCGCCGTGCACGGTCACCGGCGCGACCGGGCGTGCGACCAGCGGGGCCAGCTCCACGACGTCCCCGATGCCCACGCGTAGGTCGCGCTGACCGTTGGCCTGTGCTTGCGCGAGCACCGGCGCGAACGGTCGCTCCTCGTCGGGACGAGGCACCCCGACGCCCGCCTGGTAGACCCCCGGGGGCACCTCGGTGAACTCGAACCGTCCGGAGCCATCGGATCCGGCCAGTAGGTGGCCGAAGTCGCGCCGGAATGGATTGTAGGGTGGCGTGAAGAGATGGACCTGCACGTTCGGCGTCGGCGCGCCCCGCGCATCGACGACGACACCGACCACGCGTGCCGCCGAGCGGGCGAAGAGGTCGACGTCGGCGCACACCTGCCCGCCTCCCACCCCCAGTGTCGTGGGCTCGGGCGCGGTGACGTCGGATCGATTCGCCGGCAGCTCGAGGCGCACCCCGTAGCTCCCGTCAGGCAGCGCGGAGAACGAGAACTCGCCGCTCGCAGACGTGGTGGTGGTCCTCTGCACCGGGCCATCGAGCAGCACCAGCGCGCCAGCTACCGCCAGCCCGCCGCCGCGTTCCACGTAGTTGCGATGGTCCACGGTCGGTACCGTGAGCGTGCCCCAGACCATAGGCCGTCGCTCGGGGGCGGGCTCGCGGAGGAACGCGAGGAAGCCAGCGGCACGCACCGCCGGCCGCGTCAGGCTGCACTGCGACACGCCGAACTTCCCGGGCGCCCACTCGTGCGGCTCGATGAGGTAGCGGGCACCGACTTTCAGTTCCAGATCGCACGACGTGCCCTGCAGTTCGAGCACCCGGGGCGCCGCGCCACGGATCGGGCGGATGTCAGACAGACGGATAGTCTTGACCCCGCCGCCGTCAGCCGGGTCGGGCTCTTGCCCCACGACCGCCGCTTCGAACAGCGTCGTCGCGGTCGCGAGGTTGCGACAGAAACTGCCGCCGCAGAAACAGGCCTCGGCCGCAGGCGCGAAGAGCAGCACCAGAGCAGAGACGGTGACGGCAACTCTGTGCGTCATGTTTCGTTCGACACCGGGTGGGCGATACGGTTCCCGTAGCCGCCATGCGTCGGGCGACTCAAGGCGGCGGTGAGCGAAGTGGCACGGCGATGGGCCCGTCGCCCGCGACGAACTCGACGGCCCCGACCACGCGACCGTAGGACTCGACTTGAACCTCGTATCTCACCCCGCGATAGGCGTCCAACGTGAATCGACCCTCGGCGTCGGTGGTCGCGCCGCCAGTCAGCGCGGACGGAAAGCCGTCAACCGCCGCGAGCACGACGAACAAGCCACCGAGCGTCGCACCCGGGGCACCGGACACCCGCCCCGACACCGAGGTGCGCTGGACGCGGCGCGCGGTCAGTCTCGACAGCTCGACAGAGGCCCCCGGCGCGACCTCGATCACCAAGCCACCCTCGCGGGTCTGTGCGCGCGCTGGGGCATACGGCCTCGCCACGCCAGGGTATGGCACGCCAACGCCTCCTCCGTAGACGCCGGGCGCGAGGCGCTCGATCGCGAAGCGCCCCGCGGCGTCCGTGTTGGCCGCGGTGACGATACCGCCGGCCGAGTGATCGAACGGCAGCGGGAAGATCTCGACCCGCACGCCAGCGGCCGGGGCGCCGGTCTCGTCCACAATCAGGCCGGAGACGCGCGCCGTCGAGGGGGCGATCAGCGTGAGGTCCCGGCAGGCGGCGTCTCTACCGAGCTCGAACGACTGCATGGGGGGAGCCGCAACGTCTGGTCGATCGCGTGGCACCTCGACGACGAGCTGGTAGTCGCCGTCCGGCACATCGACGAAGGCGAAGTCGCCGCTCGCGCCCGTGGTGGTCGTTCTGGCCACCGGACCGGCGATGGAGACAACGGCATTGCCTACCGGCGGTCCAGTCGCGCTGCCGGTTCGAAGGTAGTGGTCAGCCGTTCGGCTCGCCAGCGTGCCAAAGACGCGTGGCCGGAGTTCGGGCGGCGCCATCGAGTAGCCGAGTAGTGCCGCCGCCAGAGACAGCGGCCTGGTGTCGCTGCACACGCTCGCGCCATAGCGCCCAGGCTGAGCCTCGAAGGCGTCGATGAGATAGCGCGTACCGACTTTGAAGGAGTAGCCGCACTCACCGCCGCCGCCAACGACCGCGTCCGGTGGCGCCTCGCCGCGAATGGCGCGCACGTTGGCCAGGCGGACACGGGAAGCGCCGCCGGGTCCGTCCGGCTGGTCGACGGCCACGACCGTTGCCTCGAACAGGGTCGTCGCGGTCAGGATCGACCCGCACGACTTGGCGCAGATGCAAAACGCGTCGGCCGCCTGCGGCATCAGGACAACGGCGGCCATCCCAGCTACCAGATGGCCGAGCCTCGAGCGACTCATAGTCAGGGCAGACCTCGTCGCGAATTCTACTTCGGGACCATGGGACTCACACCTCCTCGTCGAGAGGTGGAGAGGAAAGAGATGCCGGGTCGAGGGCCGGGTCGGGCGCGACGCCAGGCGGGACAGCGGTGACACCGAGCGGCGTGCTCGGCCCGGCGTCTCTCGACGCGGAACTCTGGAGCAGCGGCGCGTCGATCACATCGTCGGGGACGCGGCCGCGCCGCGCGGAAGGTGGAGAGGAGAGAGATACCGGGTCGAGTGCGACGCGAGTGAGTGAGTGCGTGAGTGCGTGCGTGCGTGACCGGCTACTCGCGCCGAAGCGCCACGATCGGATCGAGCCGCGACGCCCGCCGCGCTGGATAGTAGCCAAAGGCCACGCCAATCACCGCCGAGATGGCAAACGCGATCGCGATCGCTTGCGGCGACACCTCTGTGGGCCAGCTCATGAGCGCAGTGAGACCGCGCGCCGCCGCGATGCCAGCGCCGATGCCAACGACGCCGCCGAGCAGGCTGAGCACCACGGCCTCCACCAGGAACTGCACCAGCACGTCCTTGCGCCGCGCGCCCATGGCCAGCCGCAAGCCGATCTCGCGCGTGCGCTCGGTGACCGACACGAGCATGATGTTCATGATGCCGATCCCGCCGACCACGAGCGAAATCGCCGCGATGCTGGCAAGCAGCGCCGTCATCGTGTTGCCGGCGCGGTTCAGCGTGCCCGACATCTCCTCCATCGTGGCGGAATCGAGCTTCGGCATGTTCGCGAGCGCAAACGCCGCCACCTCGGTGTAGAGACCCTTGGTGACCTGCTGCGCCGCAAGCGTGCGCACGACGAAATCATCCGGGCCCGCCCCCTTGCCGGTGGGCCCCTGCAGGCCGCCGAGCGTGCTGGCTTGCTTCGACGCTGCCAATTCCTGTGCGCGAGGGTCGCGCTCGATGGCCGGTGCATGGCGCGTGCGCAAGAGCGCCGTGATCGCGTCGCCCACCGACGTGGCCACACCGGCTTCGGTGACGCCGACCGTGATCGACTGCAGGAAGTTCGTGCGGCTCGTGACCTGCCCCAGGGTACTCACCGGCACGAACACGGCCTCGTCCTGGGCGGCATCCACGGCCCGCATCATGCCGACCACATGGAACTCGCGGTCGTGGATCGTGACGCGCTTCCCTACGGGATCGACGCCCTCGCCGAACAGGCGCGCCGCGGCGACGCGGCCCATGACCGCTTCGGCGGCGCCGCTGGCGACGTGCTCGGCCGTGAAACCTTCGCCCGAGAGCCACGTCCACCCGTGGATGTCACCAAGCGATGCCTCGGCGCCGTGCACCACGGTGAACACGCGCGCGTCGGCCGAGGCCGTCACGAACGTGCGCGAGCGCAGCCCCGCCGAGACGTGCTCGACGCTTGCGAGGCCGCGAATCGCCAGGGCGTCGTCGCGCGTGAGGGTCGTGGACGCGCCGAGGCCGGAGGCGATGTTCACGCTCTCGCCGCCCCGGATGTAGTTCCCGGCCGTCACCTGCACGATGCTCGTGCCGGCCGACTTCAGCGTGCGCTCCATCGACGCGCGCGCGCCGTTGCCGAGCGCCACCATGGCAATCACCGCCGCCACGCCAATCACCACGCCCAGCGTCGTGAGCCCGGTGCGCAGCCGGTTGCGCCCAAGCGCCTTCCAGGCAATCTGTCCGCTGACGACGAGCAATCGAAGCACAACGGTCCTTATTCGTGACGCAAGGCGTCGATGGGGTCGAGCTCGGCCGCGCGGCGCGCGGGATACCAGCCAAAGAGCACGCCGACCGCCGCCGACACTCCAAACGCCATCAGCACGGCCCCCGGTGAGACCACCGTGGCCCAGCGCAGCGTGGACGAGATCAAGTACGTCGCCACGATGCCCAGCACGACGCCAACGGCGCCACCGGCCAGGCTGATCGCCACGGCCTCGGTCAGGAACTGGCGGGTCACGTCGCGGCCGCGGGCGCCCACCGCCATCCGCAAGCCGATTTCCTTGGTGCGCTCGGTGACCGACAGCAGCGTGATGTTCATGATGCCGATGCCGCCCACGAGCAACGACACGGCGGCGACGGCAGCCAACAGCCAGCGCATCGTGCTGCTGGCGCGTTCGAGCGTGCCCGCAAGCTGTTCCAGCGTCACGCGCTCGAGTTCCTTCACGTTGCCGGCAATCGCGGCCGCCACGTTCGGCGGCAGGCCGCCGGTCGTGATGGCGCGCGTGGCCTCGGTGACGAGCGTGAAGTCGTCGGGCTTCTCGACCGAGATGCCGTGGCGCTGACGCAGCAAGTCGGTGATGCGCTTGGCGACCGTGGAGACTTCGCCCGTGGACGCCGCGGTCACGGTGATGTCGTTCAGCTTGGTGAGGTTCAGCAGCTTGTGCGTGGTGGTATACGGCATGTACACGGCGTCGAACTCGTCGTCGCCGGCCGCCGGCCGCACGACCCAGCTGGCGCTCGTCACGACGCCCACCACCTCGAAGTTCTGGTTCCAGAGCTGGATCTGCTGACCGACCGGGTCGACGCCCACGCCGAAGACTTTCTCGGCCACAACCGACCCGAGCACCATCACGTCGGCCTTCTGCTCCTGCTCCTTCTCGGTGAAGAACCGCCCGCTGCGCAGCGTCCACGTGCGCTTGATGTCGAGCAGGTGCAGGTCGGTGCCGTGCATGCGGGTGAACCAGCGCTTGTCCCCGGCCAAAGACGCGTAGTGCACGCGCGCGTTGCCGTGCACGCCGCAGGCCACATACTGCACACCCTCGAGTTCGCGGATCGCCTCGGCGTCGGCAAACGAGAGCGTGGCCGACGCGCCGAGTCCGGCTTCGAGGTCACCCAGGCGCTGCCACGCCAGCGGATGGTCGTGCTTCTCCATCGGGTCATCTTCCGGATGGAAGGCAATCGACACCACATCGGGGCCGCCCGCAAACGCGTCGCCCGCGTTCGGCAGCTCCGGCATCAGCTCGTCAACGGGCAGGCGCATGGCGTCGGCGGCGTCGCCCTGGTGCGCCACCGCGCCGCCCACGTCCTCGGTCTTCGGCTTCCAGTTGCCGGCCTTGATGGTCAACTGGTTGAGACCCGCGGCCCGCACCTGCTGCTCGATCGACTGCTGGGCGCCAGCGCCCACGGCCAGCATGGCCAGCACGGTGGCCACGCCCACGGTGATGCCGAGCATGGTCAGACCCGTCTGAAGGCGATTGCGGGTGAGCGCCTTGAAGCCGATGTCGATGGACGGGTGCAGGGCGCGAAGACGCTGAAGCGGTGACGCCACGTCGAGACTCCTCGTGAGGCCGGAAACGAATGGGCCGCGGCGCTACACGCCGGCGGCGGCACGCGAGCCCATGGTGGGCCCGGGGCCCCCGACGCGCGGACTCTGCGCGTTGGGGTGGCTCTGATGCTGCTGATCCTGCACGACGACGCCGTCCTTGAAGTCGATGGTGCGCGTGCCCCAGGCGGCGATGTCACGCTCGTGCGTGATCACCACGATGGTGAGGCCGCGCTCGGCCCGCAGCTTCGCGAACACCTCCATCACCTCGTAGCTCGTCGTGGTGTCGAGATTGCCGGTCGGCTCGTCAGCCAGCAGCAACGACGGCTCGTTCACCAGCGCGCGCGCGATGGCCACGCGCTGCTGCTGCCCGCCCGAGAGCTGATTGGGATGGTGCTCCTCGCGGTCGGTGAGCCCTACGGCCGCCAGCGCCCGGCGGGCCCGGTCGCGGCGCTCGGTGGCCTTCACCGCGCCCTGGCGCGTGTAGAGCAGCGGCAGCTCGACGTTCTCGAGCGCCGAGGTGCGCGCCAGCAGGTTGAACCCCTGGAACACGAACCCGATGGTTTCGTTGCGCACGCGCGCCAGTTCGTCGTGCGGCAAGGTCGAGACGTCGCGACCGCCCAGCAGGTAGTTCCCCCGCGTGGGCCGATCGAGACACCCCAGGATGTGCATGAACGTCGATTTGCCCGAGCCCGACGGTCCGACGACCGTGACGAACTCGCCGGCGGCGATGTCGAGCGTGACGCCCCGCAGGGCCCGCACCACGTGGTCGCCCACGTGGTACTCCTTTTCGAGACTGCGAACCCCGATCATCTGTACCCTCTAGCCGCTAGCGACCAGCCCCTCGCCGCTAGTTAGTTCGTGGACTTGGCAGGCGCCGCCGGAACCTTGCCGGCAAAGGCATACATCGTGGTGGCCACGCTCTTCTCCGCGCCGGCCAGGCCGTAGACCTTGCCCGCGCCTTCAATCACGTAGTACTCGTTGGCCGCGTGCGCCCGTCCGCCCAGGCCCGCGCCGCCCATCACGATCGGCACGCCCTTGAACGGCGAGATTTTCTCGCCGACTTCGCCGTTGCCGAACATGTAGGCGGGCCAGTAGCCACCGGCCGCGGCGCCACCGCCGCCAATGCCCCAGTCCGCGCGAACGGGCGAGTGCGGGATGCCCATGATCTCGTAGGTGCGCTGCGTGGCGCGACCGATCTCGGTGTCGGAGTTCATGAGCGCCCACGGCACGTCGCCGATGAGCTTCACCTCGACGTCCTTGTAGCCGTTCTTGTCGAGCTGCGCGCGCAGCTTCTTGACGATGTCGGGACCGTGCATGTTCGGCACGTAGCGGAAGTTGTGCTTCGAGGTGATCTTGTTGGGCAGAATCGCTCCGGCGCCGCCCGCATACATATTGCCGCCCCAGATGCCGTCGAGGTTGAACGACGTGCCGTAGCGCTGCGTGCGCAGCACCGTGTATGGGTCGTCCGACATGAAGCGCGCCACCCCGAGGTTCTCGGCCGCCACCTTCAGGTCGGTGGTCTTGGCGCCACTGCGCAGGCCCGCTTCCTGATCGGCCGTGAGCGGCCGGATGTCTTCGAAAAATCCGTCGATCTTCGGCGTGTTGCCATCGTCGGACACGAGCGAGGCCAGCATCTTCATGTGGCGCCACGCCGGGCTGTCGGTGCCTCGCTTGTTGCTGCCGTGGATGTCCGACACGGTCGGCCCGCGGCCCCACGAGGTGCCCGACGTCGTGAGCTCCACGTAGACGCAGCCTTCCGAGCCGCCACCGTAGCCGCCGCCGCCGCTCGGCGACTGACCGCCGAAGGTCATCATGGCATCCGCGCCTTCGAGCAGCTCGGGATGGTCCTTGACCCACTTGCGCAGGCCGATGTCCATACGCTCTTCGTCGCCCTCGGCCACGACGATCAGGTTCACCGGCAGCTTGCCGTGCACCGCCTTGATGGCGCGGAACGCGTTCAGCTGGGCCATCTGCGGACCCTTGGAGTTGGTGGCGCCGCGGCCGATCAGCACCTTC
>JANORI010000347.1:0-1851 GCA_031415235.1 Acidobacteriota bacterium
CGAGCGCGGCCTCGACGCGGCGGGGATCGTTCATGCGGTCATTATATTGCACCGTGTGACCACTTTGATATCATTACCGCCATGACCCTGGATCACCTCTATGTCGATGCCGCCGTGCACGCGCTGCGGCCCGATTTCGCGGTGTGCGCGCTGGCGATCACCGGGTTGTCGAACGGCCCGAGCGACGCGCAGTCCGAGCGGTGGCTGCAGGACGCCGAATCGCTGACCCGCGCGGCCGGCCCGGCGGCATTGCCGGCACACGCGGCCGCCTGGCAGGACGCCTATCGCGCCTTCGGCGCCAAGCCCCAGCGCACGGCGTCGTCGGTGGAGGCGCTGTGGCGGCGCGCGGCCGGTGCGGGGCTGCCCCGCGTGAACTGGCTCGTGGATCTCTACAACGCCGTCAGCGTCGGGCACGGCCTGCCCGTGGGCGGCGAAGACCTGTCGGCATTTGCCGGCCCCATCCGCCTGATCCGCGCGACCGGTGCCGAGACGTTCGAGACGACCAAGGACGGACAGCCGGTCAACGATCCGCCCGCGCCCGGCGAGGCGGTGTGGGCCGACGATCTCGGCGTCACCTGCCGGCGCTGGAACTGGCGGCAGGGCACGCGCACGCGGCTCACCGAGCAGTCGACGAGCGGGCTGTTCCTGCTCGAACGGCTCGAGCCCATGCCTGTCGACGCGCTGAATGCGGCGGCCGATGCGTTCGTGGCGATGATCCGCACGCGCCTGCCCCACGTGTCGGTGGTGCGCCGCTGCCTCGGGCCGGGGCGATCGTGACCTCGACCTTCGCGCTGCTCGCGGCCGCAATCTACGGCGCGGCCGATTTCCTCGGCGGCACGGTGGCGAAGCGCGCCACCACGCTCGCGGCAGTGATTGCCACGCAGGGCGCCGGCCTCGTGCTGCTCCTGCTCGGCACGCCATTGATGCTCGGCGCCACGGTCACGCGTTCGGATGTCGTCTTCGGCGCGCTGGCGGGCCTCACCGGCAGCGTCGGCGTCGGGCTGCTCTACCGCGGGCTCGCCATGGGCCCCATGAGCGTCGTGGCGCCGATCACGGCGGTATGCGCGGTGGTGATTCCGCTCATCGCCGGCCTGATGTTCGGCGAGCAGCTCACGCCGGCCGCGGCGATCGGCGTGGCCCTCGCGGTTGCCGCGGTGGTGCTGCTCGGCCAGGCCGCGCCTGGCAACTCGCCAGCGCACGAGCCACCGCGCTCGGCCGCCCAGGTGGCGCAGGCAGTGCGGATTGCGCTCGCGTCGGGCGTGGCCATCGGCGGCTTCTTCGTATGTCTGGGACGCACGCAGGCGCCCGCCGGGTTGTGGCCCCTGGCGGTGTCGCGCACGGTGTCGGTGTCGCTCTTCCTGGCCGTGGCGTTGCTGCGCCGCGAGCCGTGGAAGGTGCCCGCCGTGGCCATCGTGCCCGCCGTGGCCTGCGGCGCCCTCGACATGATCGCCAACGGCCTCTATCTCGTGGCCGTGCGGCAGGGACAGCTCAGCCTGGTGGCGACGCTCGCCTCACTCTATCCAGCCAGCACCGTGCTGCTCGCGCGCGTCGTGCTCGGCGAGCGCCTGGGCCGGCTGCAATTGGTGGGTGTGGCGACCGCCGTGGCGGCAATCGTCCTGATCGTGTCCGATTTGTAACGGGGCCTGTCACCATTACAAGTCGCAATAATTGCCACGCCTCAGGGTGTAACGGTGACAGGCCCCGTTACAACCCGTTACAAATCGACAGCGACGCCGTCGACACCGAGCGAGGTGCTAATTCTTGCGCGGCGGCGGCGCCGGCACAATCACGCCGGATTCGATGAGCTTCTGGTAATTGCGCAAGTCGCGCAGGTAGCGCCAGTCTCCCACC
>JANORI010000348.1:0-5551 GCA_031415235.1 Acidobacteriota bacterium
GTGCCAGCATCTGATACGAGGCGCCCTGCAGGCCCTGCACGTTCATGGCCGCGATGCCGAGCACCACGAAGCCCATGTGGCTGACCGACGAGTACGCCACGAGCTTCTTCATGTCTGGCTGCACCATCGCCACGAGCGCGCCGTAGACGATGGCGATGACCGCCAGCGTCGCGAGCAGCGGCGCAAAGGCCAGTGCGGCTTCGGGAAACATCGGGAAGGCGAACCGCAGCAGGCCGTAGGCGCCCATCTTCAGCATGACGCCGGCCAGAATCACCGAGCCCGGCGTGGGCGCCTGCACGTGTGCGTCGGGCAGCCAGGTGTGGAACGGGAAGAGCGGCACCTTGATGGCGAAGGCCAGCGCGAAGGCCAGGAAGAACCAGTATTGCAGGTGGTCGGGCACGCGCAGTTCGTAGAGCTTCAACAGATCGAACGAATACTGCCCCGTCGCCTGCTGGTGCAGCCAGGCGGTGCCGATAATGGCCACGAGCATGAGCACGCTGCCCGCCATGGTGTAGAGCAGGAATTTGATCGACGCATAGAGCCGCTGGTCGTAGCCCCAGATGCCGATGAGGAAGTACATCGGAATGAGCACGACGTCCCAGAACACGTAGAACAGGAACAGGTCGAGCGACAGGAACACGCCGATCATCGCGGCCTCGAGCAGCAGCATGAAGATCGAAAATTCCTTCACGCGCTCGTGGATCCCCTCCCAGGACGACAGCAGGGCTATGGGCGTGAGGAACGTGGTCAACATGACGAGCATCAGGCTGATGCCGTCGAGTCCCAGGTAGTACTCGATGCCGAAGGTCGGAATCCAGGGGTGGCGCTCCACGAACTGGAACGCCGGAGCCGCGGCCGACTGGTCGAACCAGGCCCAGAGGGCCAGCGAGGCCACGAAGGTCACCAGCGAAATCGCCAGCGCGCCCAGACGCATCGTCTGGTCTTTCGAGCCGTCGCGATTGGGCAGCGCGAGCAGCAGCAGCGAGCCCAGGACCGGCAGCGCGATGAGCAGCGTCAGGATCGGCACAGAACCCATCTCACCAACCCCGGCGAAGCATCGAGGCCGCCGCGGCGCCCGGATCGCAAGGCGCGAGAAGCGAGCATGTTGAGCGACATGTGAGCGACGAGCAACGCCGCGCCGGGGCCCCCAACGCGGCAGCCGCGTTGGGGTGGGTCGAGGCGGGATGCGGCGTCGGCCGAATGCCGTCGGGGTTGGTGAGAGGGGTTCTAGTCACCATCATCTCCAGAGGTAGTAGCCGAGAATCATCACGACGCCCACGAATGTGGACGCGGCGTAGCTGCGCACCGACCCGGTCTGGAACAGCCGCAGCACCGCGCTCACGCCCGCGACGAGATAGCCGGTGACGTTGACGGCGCCGTCAATGATCCTGGCGTCGGCCACCTTCCACAGTCCGTGGGTTGAGGCCGCCTGGATCGGGTGCACGATGGCCGCGTCGTAGATCTCATCGACGTAGTACTTGTTGAGCAGAAGGCGGTGCAGCCCCGGAAAGTTCGCGGCCATCGACGAGGGAATCTGCGGGTTCCTGAGCCAGAGGAAAGCCGCGAGGCCGATGCCGAGCAGCGCGATGAGCGACGACACCCCCATGAGCGACAGCTCGAGGGCTGTCTTGTCCTCTTCTCCCGCCCCCGCGTGGCCGCCGTCGGCCGGCTCAGCTTGCGACTCGGTCGCCTGTGCCGATGCGGGCAGCGCGGTCTCCGCGGAGGTCTGCGCCGAGGACGCGACGGCAGGCACGGCGTCGCCAGGCGCGCACTCCGCCAGCGTCATGCCAGCCGGAGCGCCAGGCAGCGCCACCGGGATATTGCACTCGGCCAGCGCCTTGGACGTCGCCGAGAACGACGGCTTCAGCCACTCGCCGAGGTTGTTGTGGCCACCCATCAGGGCATGCGGCCAGCCGAGCCAGCCGGCCGAGACCGAGCCGATCGCCAGGACGATGAGCGCCAGCGCCATCGCCGGGGGCGCGTCGTGCAGATGGCCGCCGTGCGAGTGGGCCGCGCGACTGTGAGCCGCGTGGTCGTCATGACCGTGTCCGCCGCTTGCCGCGCCGAAGCCCGCGTGAGCGGGCGAAGGCGGGAAGCCCGCATGCCCGTGGTCGTGAGCCGGCGAAGGCGAGCGGCGGTCGCCGTGGAACGTGAGGAACACGAGGCGGAACATGTAGGTGGCGGTGAGCAACGACGTCGCGACGCCCATCACCCACAGCAGTTGGTGGCCGTGCGCGAAGGTCTCGAACAGGATCTCGTCCTTCGAGAAGAAGCCGGCCAGGCCGGGCACGCCGGCAATCGCGATCGATGCGATCAGGAAGGTCCAGTAGGTGATCGGCAGGCCCTGCTTCAGGCCGCCCATGTGGCGGATGTCCTGCTCGCCGTGCAGCGCGTGAATCACCGCGCCTGAACCGAGGAACAAGCAGGCCTTGAAGAACGCGTGGGTGTAGAGGTGGAACACGCCGGCGCCAAACGCGCCCACGCCCATCGCCAGGAACATGTAGCCGAGCTGCGATACCGTGGAGTACGCGAGCACGCGTTTGATGTCGTTCTGCACGAGGCCGATGGTGCCCGCAAGGAGCGCGGTGGCGGCGCCCACGGCAGCAATCACGCCGAGCGTGATCGGCGCGTGTTCGAAGAGCACCGCGTTGCGGCCAATCATGTAGACGCCGGCGGTCACCATGGTAGCCGCGTGGATGAGGGCCGACACCGGCGTCGGGCCTTCCATGGCGTCTGGCAACCAGGTGTAGAGCGGAATCTGCGCCGACTTGCCGGTGGCGCCCCCAAAGAGCAGCAGCGTGATCAGGCTGAGCGTGCCGAACGTCACCTCCGGCGGCATCGCCGTGACCTTGGCCGCGATGATCTGGAAGTCGAACGACCCGAACGTGACAAAGGCCAGCAGCGCGCCCAGCACGAACAGGTAGTCGCCCACGCGGTTCACGATGAAGGCCTTCTTGGCTGCATCCCCTGCCGACTTCTTCACGTAGTAGAAGCCGATGAGCAGGTAGGAGCAGAGCCCCACGCCCTCCCAGCCCACGAACATCACGAGGAAGTTCGAGCCGAGCACGAGCAGCAGCATGAAGAACACGAACAGGTTCAAGTACGAGAAGAACCGCGCGAACTCGCTGTCGGTCTCCTCGTGCATGTAGGCCGTGGAGTAGATGTGGATGAGCGACCCGATGCCGGTGATGACGAGGATCATCAGCGCCGAGAGCGGGTCGAGCCGGAAAGTCAGGTCGAGCGCGAAGTCGCCCGACTTGATCCAGGTGAACACGGTCTGGCTGGCCTCACGGCCGGTGACCGGCAGCGCCGCCAGCGCCATCACCTGCGCGACGGCCACCGCGAAGGCCGCAAGCATCGCAGCGCAGGCCAGGCCGCCGGAGACCGCCTTGGGCAGGCGCCGGCCGAGGACGGCGTTGACCAGGAAGCCGAGGAGCGGGAAGAGCGGGATCAGCGCGAGCACGGCGTCACCACTTGAGGTTCGTGAACGCCTCGGGACTGAGCGATTCCCGATGGCGGAAGAGGGCGATGACGATGGCGAGGCCGACGGCCGCTTCGGCCGCGGCCACCGTCATCACGAAGAACGTGATGATCTGGCCGTCGACCGTGCCGAATTGCCGTCCGAAGGCGACAAACGACAGGTTCACGGCATTCAGCATCACCTCGACCGACAGCAGCAACGTAATGACGTTCCGACGCAGGAACACGCCGGCGGTGCCAATGGAAAAGAGCAGCCCAGACAGAATTAGGTAGTAGCTGATGGGAACCATGGACTAGTTCCCCTTCTTTCCGGCCAGCACCACGGCGCCGACCATACCCGCGATGATCAGAATGGACGTCACTTCGAAGGCGAACACGTAGTCGGTGAACAGCACGCGGCCGAGCAGCCGCACGCTCGAGGCCGCCGGCGCGGCTTCCCCGACGCCTGCGCTCAGGTCGGTCATGCGTGAGATGGCCCACCCGAGTTGACCAAGCAGCACCACCGCGAGCACGCCACCCACGCGGGTGGGACCGGGGCGGTAGTAGGGATGCGAGCGGTCCCACTCAGCCCCGTCTTCACGCGTGGCGTTGAGCAGCATCACGGTGAAGAGGAAGAGGACCAGGATGGCACCGGCGTAGATGATGATCTGCACTACCGCGACAAACGGGGCTTCAAGCAGCACGTACAGGCCCGAGAGACCACAGAACGCGACCACGATCGACACCACACTGTAGATGGGATTGCGCTGCGCGACGACCAGCAGCGATCCACCCACCGTGATGGCGGCGAAGAGATAGAAGAGGAGCAGATCAAAGGCCAAAGGCGATCACCCCCGCGGCTACGATGAGCAGATTGACCGTCGCGACCGGAAGCAGCACCTTCCAACCGAGCGACATGAGCTGGTCGTAACGCACCCGCGGCAGCGTCCAGCGCAGCCACAGGTAGATGAACAGCAGCACGGCCAGCTTGATGAGGAACCAGATCCAGCCGTAGGCCGGCGACAGAAAGGGCCCGTGCCAGCCGCCCAGGAAGAGGTTCACCGCCACGGCCGACACGGTGACCATGTTGATGTACTCGGCCATGAAGAACATCGCAAAGCGCATGGAGCTGTATTCGGTGTGGTAACCGGCGACGAGTTCCTGTTCGGCTTCCGGGAAGTCGAAGGGCGCGCGGTTGGTCTCGGCGACGCCGGCCGTGAAGAACAGCAGGAAGGCGATCAGGCCGAAGGGGAACACGACAAACACGTTCCACCGCGGGATCAGCCCGAAGTAGTAGCCGGCCTGGGCATCGACGATCTCACGGAAGGACATCGAGCCGGCCAGCAGCACGATGGTGGCAAGCGCCATGCCGTAGGCCAACTCGTAGCTGATCATCTGCGCTGAGCTGCGCAGGCCGCCAAGCAGTGCGTACTTGGAGTTGCTGGCCCAGCCGGCGAGCACGATGCCGTAGACCCCGACCGACGACACGGCAAAAAACGCCAGCACGCCCACGTTCAGGTCCGCGATCTGCAACGCGATGGGCTCGTCCAGCCAGCCAAAAAACGTCGTCGTGGCGCCAAACGGCACCGGCGCGAAGGCGACGAAACACGCCGCCACCGAGATGATCGGCGCCAGCGAGAAGAGCAACTTGTCGGCCGCCTTCGGCTGCAGCTCTTCTTTGAAGAACAGCTTGACGATGTCGGCAATCGGCTGCAGCAGTCCCATCGGTCCGACGAGCCAGGGACCGTAACGCTGCTGCATCCACGCCGACACCTTGCGCTCGAAGTAGACCATGACGGCGGCAGAGAGTTGCAGCGCCATGAAGATCACGCCAATGAGCGTTGCGTAGGCGACCCACCAGTTTTGCGGTGGGCGAAGCGGCCACATGAGGGTTTCGAGCATGACGTCGGTGCCTCGGCTCCCTGACTCTAACGATGCGCGCCAGCCGGCGAGCTGGCGCGGTAGTCGGCGGCGGCGGGCTTCTCCCCGCGCGCGTAGACGTCGTATTCGTTCTTGAACAGCTTCAACGTGGTGAGCACCGGCGTAGCCGCAGCGTCGCCGAAGGCACACAACGTCTTGCCGTTGATCTGGT
>JANORI010000349.1:0-4368 GCA_031415235.1 Acidobacteriota bacterium
GCCGGGTCGTCGAGCAGCAGGTACGGGATACGCAACGCCTTCAGCACGTCCTCGGTAACGCCGCCGCCCTCGGTCTGCCAGGGGTCGCGTTCGCCGAACGTGCCGCGATAGCTGATGAGCATCAGGAGCGGAATGCGGTACAGCTGCGCGCACGACACGATGCCGTTGACCGCGGCCAGAAAGCCGTGATTCTGCATGAGCATCGCCGACTTGACGCCCGCCAGATGCGCGCCGGCCGAGATGCCCACGCCCTCTTCTTCCTTGGCGAGACGGACGAGCGTGACGTCCGGGTCGTCCTCGGCCATGCGGATGAGGTGCACGAGCCAGGTCTCTGGCAACGCCGACATCACACGGATGCCGCACGCCTTGAGAGCGTCGTAGACGATCTTCGAGTGTCCAGCAGAGACGGGTGACACGCGCCGTGAGCATACACCGAGCGCCGCGGGCCCGCGCCCGACCTCACCGCCACGTTCGCGGCGTGGTGATAGGCTGACCGAGATGATGCGGTACTCGAACGATCGCACCCCGACCGACGTCACGTCGACCACCTTGCCTGCCGGTTTCTACACCGATCCTGCGTACTTCGCACGCGAGAGCGATCGGCTGTTTCGGCGCATGTGGTTGTTTGCCGGACGCCATGACGACGCGCCCGTGCCGGGAAGCTACGTGACGCGCCGATTCGGCAACGCCAACGTCTTGCTCGTGCGCGACGACACCGGCATCCTTCGGGCTTTCCACAACGTCTGCCGTCACCGCGGCACGCTGCTCTGCCAGGGCACCGAAGGGCAGCTGCGCGGCTCGCTGCAGTGCGCCTATCACGCGTGGACCTATCGCCTCGACGGCCGCCTGCTCAGGGCGCCGCACATGGACAAGGTCGACGGGTTTCGCGTCGAGGACTGGCCCCTCGTGTCCATTCCGCTGGCGGCCTGGGACGGCCACGTCTTCGTCTATCTCGGTGACGATCGGGACGGCGCCGAGCCGCCGCCCTTGTCGGCGCACCTTGACGGCATGGACACGCGCTTCCGCAACTGGGCCATGGGCGAGCTGCGCACGGTCGCGCGGCGCACCTACGAGCTGCGCGCCAACTGGAAGCTGGTCATCGCCAACTATCACGAGTGTCTGCACTGCCCCGGCACGCACCCGCAACTGGTCAAGCTGTCTCACTACCTGTCTGGCGACAACGAGCCGCCGCACCCGACCTGGCTGGGTGCCTCCATGGACCTGCTGCCCGGCTGTGCGACGCTCTCGACGTCGTCCACTCCGCTCCGGGCCCCGCTGCCCGGCCTGGACGGAGAACAGTGCCGTCGGGTCTACTACTACGCGCTCTTGCCGACGATGCTCCTCAACCCGCACCCCGACTATGTCGTCACGTTTCTGATCAGCCCGATTGCACCCGACCGCACCGACATCACCTGCTACTGGCTGATGCACCCAGACGAGACCGCGCGGCCGGGCTTCGACCCGAGCGATGCCGTGGAGTTCTGGGACCTCACGAATCGACAGGACTGGGCGCTCTCGGACCTGGCGCACGCCGGCATCTCGTCGCAAGGCTATCGGCCCGGCCCGTACTCGAATCGCGAAGAGCTCCTGATGGCGTTCGACCGGTGGGTGCTCGAGCGGGTCGGCCCGCTCGCCGCGTCGTAACCAGACGTCAACCAGCCGACCAGACGACACGCCGTCGTCCGGGAAGATGTATCAGGCCGCGCCGCGCAATCGCGCATAAGATGCGCCCGTGCCTCAGACCCGCGAGATCGGCGTCACCGCAGCCGTAGCCCTCGTCGTCGGGAACATGATCGGCTCCGGCGTCTTCCTGCTTCCCGCCTCGCTTGCGCCGTACCGTGGGACGAGTCTCGTGGGCTGGGCGATGTCGACGATCGGCGGCGTACTGCTGGCCGTGGTGTTTGCACGGCTAGCACGCGAACATCCCGCAGCGGGCGGCCCGTACGCCTATACGCAGCGCGCGTTCGGCGACCTGGCGGGCTTCCTCGTCGCATGGGGCTACTGGATCTCGTGCTGGTGTACCAACGCCGCCCTCTCGGTGGCCTTTGTGGGCTATCTCGATCCGTTCATCCCCTCGGTCGTCCGCTCTCCCGCGGCCGCCGCGCTGCTCGCCGTGGGGGCGCTGTGGACGCTCACGGTGGTCAACGTCGTCGGCGTGCGGGCCGCGGGGCGGGTGCAGACGGCGACGACGGTACTCAAGGTACTGCCGCTGGCGGTCGTGGGTGTGGGCGGCCTGGCGTGGTTCGAGCCGGCGCGCTTTGCCGTGACGGCACCCGACGTGGTGAGCTTTGGCCGCGATTCTCTCGCGGTCGTCACGCTCACGCTGTGGGCGTTTCTCGGCCTGGAATGCGCGACCATTCCGGCGGCGTCGGTGCGTGACCCCGCGCGCACCATCCCGCGCGCGACGATCGTGGGCACGCTGGTGGCCGCGGGCATCTACATCGTCAGCACGGTCGGCGTGATGAGCGTCGTCTCGCCGGAGGCCATGGCGACGACCACGGCGCCGTTTGCCGACGCGGCGCGCGTCATGGGTGGCGAGACGCTGGCGACGCTGGTGGCGGCGGGCGCGGCGCTGTCGTGTTTCGGCGCGTTGAACGGCTGGATTCTGATTGCCGGGCAGATGCCGCTCGCGATCGCGGATGACGGCTTGTTTCCAAAGCTGTTCGCCTACCGCGGGGCGGCCAACACCCCGGTTCGCGGGATCCTCCTGTCGGCGACCCTCAGTACCGCGCTCATCGCCATGAACTACACGCAGAGCCTGGTCGCACTCTTCACGCGGATCATCCTGCTCGCCACGCTGAGCACCCTGGTGCCGTATGTGTTCTGCTCGCTGGCGTCGTTTCTTCGCCCGAACGACGCTGGGAACGCCGGGCACACACGGGGCGGTGTGGTGGCCGGGCTGGCGTTTGCGTATGCCATGCTGGCTGTGGCCGGCGCGGGCCCGGAGATCGTGTACCTTGGCTTTCTGCTGCTCCTGGGCGGTTTGCCGGTCTATGTCTGGGTCAAGCGGCGGCAGGCGCCCGGCGCCGCATCATGAGTGACGCCCACGCGTTCAACGAATACGGACACCTGACGCGCGTGGTCGTCAAGCACGTGCGCGACGCGTTTGGCGGTCAGCCGCAGGTTGACGCCGAATGGCGCGACCTGCACTTCACCGCGGCACCGGACTTCGCACGCGCGACCGCGCACTACGACCGCTTCATCCAGATCGTCGGCTCGCGGGGCGCCGAGGTGCTCTCGTTGCCGCCGCGTGCGGGTGTGGGTCTCGACTCGATCTACGCCCGCGATGCGTCGATGGTGACACCGGGCGGGATCGTACTGTGCGGGATGGGCAAGAAACAGCGCGAGCCCGAGCCCGCAGCCCAAGGTGCGGCCCTCACGGCGTGGGGCATCGAGGTGGTCGGTGCAATTGAGCCGCCTGGCCGACTCGAAGGCGGCGACGTGGTGTGGCTCGACCGGCACACGATCGTCGTGGGCCGGGGCTACCGCACCAACGACGACGGGATCGCCCAGTTGCGAACGCTGCTCGACGACACCGTCGAGGTGTTGGTCGTGCCGTTGCCGCACTGGCGCGGACCCGCCGACGTCTTCCACTTGATGTCGGTCATCAGCCCCGTCGACGAGCACCTCGCCGTCGTCTACTCGCCGCTCATGTCGGTGCCGTTTCGTGAGCATCTGCAGCGCCGCGCCATCGCGCTCGTGGAAGTGCCCGACGACGAATTCGAGCGCATGGGCGCCAACGTGCTGGCCATCGCGCCACGCACGTGTGTGATGGTGGCCGGCTGCCCCGACACACGCCGTCGGCTCGAAGCGGCCGGTGCCGAGGTGCTGGTGTACGAGGGCGACGAGATCAGCCTCAAGGGCGGCGGCGGCCCCACGTGTCTCACGCGGCCGATCGTCCGGCGCTGACGCGGGGCACACCTCGGGCGGGCCCCGCGGCGGGGGCACGTGGGAGAAGGGCCTGCGCAAGACCGACCGGCCGGTCAGCGCGTCCGCTCCGCCCGTGGACCTCGACGGCCAGTTGGCCGATAAGGGACACGAAGTCGACCGTCGGCTGCGAGACGTCGCGCGAAACACCGCTGCGTCGTTCGACACAGATTGGCGCGCAAGGAGCCTTCATGATCTCCGTCTCACCGCCGGCGCTCGAGCACCACGGACCCGGCGCCGACCGGGCCTCGGTGCGGAACGCGGTTGCACACCGGCTCGTGTTCTCCCTCGGGAAGGATCCTGCGACGGCCACTCCGCGGGACTGGTTTCACGCCACCGCTCTTGCCGTGCGCGACCGACTGATCGAACGGTGGATGGACGGGATGCGTACCGCTCAGCAGGGCTCCACCAAACGGGTCTACTACCTGTCGATGGAGTTCC
>JANORI010000350.1:0-1562 GCA_031415235.1 Acidobacteriota bacterium
GTCGATGCCGAACCACTCGGACGCATGCTCGCGCATCACGAGTGGCGCAAACGGCCGGAAGCTCTCACGGAACTTGATCTTGACGTTCATGGTCGCCTGCATCTCGGGTCGCCGCGGGTCGCCGAGGATGCTGCGCGCGCCGAGCGCGCGGGGGCCGAACTCCATGCGTCCGTGGAACCAGCCCACGACCTTGCCCGCCGACAGGAGCCCGCTCACGCGGTCCAGCAGATCGGACTCGCTGGTGTGCCGTTCAAACGGCACCCCACGGGTCGTGAGCCAGGCGGCCACGTCCTCCGACGGCCAGGCCGGCCCGAGCAGGCTGCCTCGCTGGGTGTCAATGGCCGCGACCTGGCGTGGCTGCTCCAGCAGTTGATGCCACGTGAAGAGCGCCGCGCCCAGCGCGCCGCCGGCATCACCGGCGGCCGGCTGCACCCACAGGTCGTCGAAGGGGCCTTCGCGCAGAAGCCGCCCGCTGGCCACGCAGTTGAGCGCCACGCCGCCAGCCAGCACGAGGTGTCGCTGATTGGTGCGCGTGTGCAGCTCACGGGCCATGCGCAGCACCGCTTCTTCGGTGACGGCCTGGATGCTGGCGGCCAGGTCCATGTGCCGCTGCGTGAGATCCGATTCGGCCTCGCGCGGCGGGCCGCCGAACAGGTCGTGGAACTTCGGCCCGGTCATTGTCAGGCCCTGGCAGTAGTTGAAGTACGCCTGGTCGATCCAGAAGCTGCCGTCGGCCTTGAGGTCGATGAGGTGCTCGTAGATCGCGTCCCGGTACGTCGGCCGGCCGTACGGGGCCAGCCCCATCAGCTTGTACTCGCCGCTGTTCACCTTGAAGCCGCAGTAGTAGGTGAAGGCCGAATACAGCAGCCCCAGCGAGTGCGGGAAGGTGAGGTGATCGGTCAGCGTGATCCGGTTCCCCTGGCCCACGCCCATCGCCGTCGTGGACCACTCGCCCACGCCGTCGAGCGTGAGGATGGCGGCCTCGGCAAACGGGCTCGGGAAGAACGCGCTGGCGGCGTGGCTCTCGTGGTGGTCGGTGTACAGGAGCGGCGTCGACGCGGGCGCCCCGACGCCCTCCCGGATCGCCACGGCGAGGTGGAGCTTCTCGCGCAGCCACACGGGGACGGCTGAGGTGAAACTGCCGAAACCTCGAGGCGCCCAGGCCAGGTACGTCTCCAGCAGACGCTCGAACTTGCGCAGCGGCTTTTCGTAGAACGCGAGGTAGTTCAGGTCGGCGGCCGAGAGGCCGGCTTCGCGCAAACAATACTGCACGGCATGCGTGGGGAAGGCGGGATCGTGCTTCCGGCGCGTGAAGCGTTCCTCCTGGGCGGCGGCGACGATGGTGCCGTCGACGACGAGCGCCGCAGCGCTGTCGTGGTAGAAGGCCGAGATGCCGAGAATGGCCGCCATGCGCGTCAGTGACCGGAGTGCGCCGCCGGAGCCAGACCGGGCAGAATCTGTCGCCGCTCGAACTCCTGTGCGATCGTCTCGGCCATGAGCGCGTAGCCCCGCGCGTTGTGGTGGTAGTCGAGCGTCCAGTAGAAGTCGCGGCTGTTCTCGCG
>JANORI010000351.1:0-2409 GCA_031415235.1 Acidobacteriota bacterium
CGTCGATGACGACGACCAGGTGCCGGATCATGGGAGAGAAGCCGCGAGCGTAGGTGACCTCCGCCCGCGTTGACGGCGCCGCCGCGTGCGGCAGCAACGACACCGCCACCATGGCCGGTACGCCGACCTGCGAGGGCACGTGCAGGCCGTGTCCTGGGGACGCCACCGACAGGCCCACCGCGCCGAGCCAGGCGACGACGGGCACGGCCGTCGCCCGGTAGGAGCGGGCCCAGCGGCGGACGGGCAGGACGAATGCCGCGAGGATGGCCGTGCCGGCAGCCAGCACCGGCAGCACCGCGGGCAGATAGGTGGGCACCACCGTGGTGGCCATCTCCCGCTCGCTGATCAGCACGGGTACGAGGTCGGGCTGCAGGTGCTGGCCCGAGATGGTCTGGAGCGCCTGATCGAGAAGGAGGCCGGTCAGCAACACGACCGAGCCCGCGGCGCGCACCGGCCACGACGCCAGGAAGGGGACGACGAGGAGCGCGGCGATGCTGAGGACGGCCACCGCCACATACGACAGGAGCAGCGGCGTGCGGCCGGCCAACTGCAGTTCGGGAAGGCAAGCCGCGATGTCGGGAATCCAGGCCATCGGGGCCAATGCGAGCACCCAACCGAGGGCGACGAGCTTCGTGGCGGTGATCCAGTCGAGCAGCACGGCCAACAGCACCCAGACGCCGGTGGTGAGCGACAGGATCGCCAAGGCCCTGGTCCGCGGGGTCGGCGACGCGGCCGCGGTCACCGCGTAGGTCCTGCCTGAGATCCTCGGGTCCGAGTTGTCGGACGCCGCGAAATGGATGCCCTCGCCCCAGTGGGAGAACGCGCCGCCGCCATCGGTCCGAATGACTTCGTGCGCGCTATGGGCAACGCCCAGGGGCTGGCCGTCCTCGAGCAGCTGGAGGGTCGACTGCCTGGGATGATCGTTGTCGTCGCTTGGTAGAGCGAAACCGGCCGGTGCGAGCCGCTCGAGTGGTGCGTAGTACTGGTGACCACCCACAGCCTGCAGTGTGGCTGGTGCGAGGGGACGGGTAATCTCCGGCCGAATCAGCAAGAGGCCTGCCCCGGCTGTGCAGAGCGTTGCGCTCAGGACCGGCCCGGCGATGCGGCCGAACCGGGCCCACGTGGCGTTGACGCGTGCTTTCCTCATCGCCCAGGCCGAGAGCATCGCGGCAAGTGTAGCCATATCAACGTCTGGCCGGAAGCCTCATGGAAGCACTATGGCCCGCCGCGGCCGGGGTCGTCCCAGTTTGACGCAAGCTGATCCAGGCTGTCAGAATGACCTGGCCCGCCGCCTCTCACGGAGCCGGAACCCTGAATGTACGGAGGAACTAGATGTGGAGTCTTACGGGCGATGAGCCCTGGTCTACGAAGCGAGTCCTCGTCACCGGCGGCGGCGGATTCCTTGGCCGCGCGGTGGTTTCCGCGCTCCGGGCGCGCGGCGTCACGGATCTGATCGCGCCGCGGCGCCGCGAGTGCGACCTGCGTGATGGCAAGGCCATCCAGCGGTTGCTCGCCGACACCATGGCACCCAGGAACGGCGCACAGGCGCCTGTCGACCTCATCGTCCACCTGGCCGCCAACGTCGGCGGTATTGGCGCCAACCGCACCCACCCCGCCGAGTTCTTCTACGACAACCTGATGATGGGCGTGCAACTCCTGCACGAGGCCTGGCGCGCCGGCGTGCCGAAGTTCGTGGCCATCGGCACGGTCTGCGCCTATCCGAAGTTCACGCCCGTGCCCTTCCACGAAGACGCCATCTGGGATGGGTATCCGGAAGAGACCAACGCTCCCTACGGGCTGGCGAAGAAGATGCTGCTCGTGCAGTCGCAGGCCTATCGCGATCAGTACGGCTACAACTCGGTCTTCCTGCTGCCGGTCAATCTCTACGGACCCTGGGACAACTTCAATCCCGAGTCGTCGCACGTCATTCCGGCGCTCATCCGCAAGTGTCTCGAGGCGGTCGAGTCCGGTGCGTCGGAAGTGGTCGTCTGGGGCGATGGCAGCCCGACGCGCGAGTTCCTCTACGTCGACGACGCCGCCGAAGGCATCGTGCTCGCGGCGGAGCGATATGACAGCAGCCGGCCTGTCAACCTGGGTTCTGCCTTCGAGATCTCCATCCGCGAGTTGGTCGAACTCATAGCGAAGGAGTGCGGCTTCAGCGGCCGAATCGTGTGGGACACGACGCAACCCAACGGCCAGCCGCGACGAAAGCTCGACACCGGCCGTGCGGCTCAGGAATTCGGGTTCCGCTCGGCCACGGACTTCGCCACCGGGTTGCGACAGTCGGTGGCCTGGTATCGCGACCATCGCGCCCGGGGTGGTGCGTGAGCGAGCCGGCCAGCGACGCTGCGCTCGACCACGTCCGATACACCGCAGCCCGCACCGCACACTGGAACGCCGTGGCCGCCC
>JANORI010000352.1:0-2122 GCA_031415235.1 Acidobacteriota bacterium
GGCCGATCGCAAGATTGCCGGGGCCGTGGCGGCCGTGGCCCGGCGCGGCACGGTCGGCTACCTGCAGGCCGTCGGCGTGCAAGACCTGAGCACGCGCACACTGATGACCGAGCGCTCGCTCTTCCGCATCTACTCCATGGCCAAGCCGGTCACCGCCGTGGCCGTGATGATGCTTTTCGACGAGGGCAAGTTCCGGCTCGACGATCCGGTGGAGAAATATCTGCCGGAGTTTGCGCAGGTGCAGGTCGTCGACACGCCGGGCGCCGCACCGAGAGAGCCCACGCGGTCCATCACGATCGAAGACCTGCTGCTGCATACGGCGGGGCTCAGCCACCGCACCTCCGATCTGTATCGTACGCAGGCGGTGCGCTCCCGCACCGACTCGCTGCCCGAGTTCATCGGCAAGATCGTCAAGGCCCCGCTCATGGAGGATCCCCACACGCGCTTCCGCTACAGCGAGGCCACGACGGTACTGGGGCGGTTGGTCGAGGTCTGGTCGGGACAGCCGTTCGACGTGTTCCTCGAGCGTCGGGTATTCCAGCCGCTCGGGATGACCGACACGGTGTTCTGGGTGGGTCCTGATCGCCGGGGCCGGCTCGCCACCGTCTACGGGCCCGGGCCGGACGGCGGGCTCGTGCCCGTCGAGATGGAAGCCGTGCCGTTCACCGAGCGCCCGCGTCTGCTCGAGGGCGCCGTGGGTCTGGTCTCGAGCGTGCCCGACTACCTGCGCTTCAGTCAGATGCTGCTCGACCAGGGCGCCGCCGGGGGCACGCGCCTGCTCACGGCCGCCACCGCACAGCGCATGACCGTCAACGGCCTGCCCGGCGACGTGTTGAAAACGCGCGGCGGCCGCATGGGCTGGGGACTCGGCAATGTGGACGTGCGCATGGACGCCGGCGACAGCGGCGCCAGCGTGGGTGAGTACGGCTGGGACGGCACGGGCGGCACGATCTTCTGGGTCGATCCGCGGACGCACACCGTCGTCGTGCTGATGACACAGAGTTCGCCCGCCAACCCCGACGGGATCCGGCAGAAGTTCAAGGCAATCGTGCAGCGCGCGGTGCGTTAGCTGGCAGCTGGCGCCGCACGCGGCGCGGGTCGGCGGCATCACGCACGCCGTCGCCCAGGACCGAGAAGCTCAGTACCGTCGCCGTGATGGCCACGCCCGGTGCGATCGCGCCCAGGGGCGCCGTGCGGAGCAGCTCGCGTCCCCGGCTGAGCATCGCGCCCCATTCCGCGTCTGGCGGCTGCACGCCGAGTCCGAGGAACGACAATCCCGAGGTCAGCAGAATCGCGCTGCCGAGCATCACGGTGGTGTGCGCGAGCATCGGCGAGAGGCACCCGGGCAGGACGTGTCTGGTCAGCAGGCGGAACACGGACGCGCCCGAGGCCCTGGCGGCAAGCACGAACTCCCCACCCACCACCGGCTGCGCGGCGGCGCGCACGATGCGGGCGAAGCTCGGCACCGCGTAGACGGCGACGGCCACCACCGTGGAGATCGTGCCGCGCCCGAGCACGGTGATGGCCGTGATGGCGAGCAACAGCTCCGGCAGTGCCAGCAGGATGTCGATGAGCTGCAACAGGAGCCGCTCGGCCAGGCCGCGCTGCCAGGCCGCCAGCAGGCCGATGGCCGAGCCGGCCACCAGGCCTGCCGCGGTGCTGGTCAGGGCGATGCCAAGCGAGACGCGCGAGCCCGCGATGAGGCGGCTCAGAGTGTCGCGTCCAAGATTGTCGGTACCCAGAGGATGCGCGAGCGAGCTGGGCTGGTAGTTCGAGGCCAGGTCCACGGCGAGCGGATCGTAGGGCGTCAGCCACGGTCCGAGCACCGCGGCCGCGGCCACCACGACGAGCACCGCGAAAGCGGCGCCCGCCAGCACGTCGCGGCGAAAGACGTCGAGCCAGGCGCTCATCCCCGCACCCGCGGATCGAGGGCGCCGGCCATCACGTCGGTGAGGGCATTCACGACCACGACCATCGTCGCCACGACCAGCACCCCTCCTTGCACCATGGGGAAGTCGCGCGCCACGACGGCATCCGCCATCATGCGGCCCACGCCCGGCACCGCGAAGACGCTTTCGACGAGCACAGTGCCCGCCAGCAGGCCGCCGATGCGCAAGCCCAC
>JANORI010000353.1:0-3202 GCA_031415235.1 Acidobacteriota bacterium
TCTTCCGGTCGGCGACGTCCGAACCGGAGGACTGGAACGGTGAGATGTAAGGGTCTATACTGCAGCCAAATGGCGGACGCTGGTTCGCCGATAAGATCGGAGGAGTGTTTGATGAAGCGCCTTGGGCAGTTCCTGTTGGCCGTCGCCGTGGTGGGTCTGGTGTCCGAAGGAGCCACGGCTCAGGAGCGCAAGCTCATTGCGCCTCTTCGCGGCGAAGTCACCCTCGACATCACGAAACCGGACACCAAGCTGGTGAAAGGCGAGGTGATCACGGTGATCGTAGTCCGCAACCCCAGCGCGACTGGCGCGGTTGCCGGATTGAAGATCGAGGAGAATTGGTTCGACAAGGCTCGGCAGCCGGTCGCCGGCGACGTCTACCGCCACCCGCGCCCGTTGAAGGCCGGTGAGGTCATTACCGTCACGCTCAGGACGCCGAAGATCGCCGCCATGCAGAGCAATCAGTATCAGTTCAGCCACGGCAACGGCACGATCAAGACGAACATTCTGCCGAAGATCGACGCGCCGGCGACGACCGCCGCCAAGTAGCCGCTGATTCCGGCACGATTGACGGCCCGCGATGGCCCCCGGCGGCGCGGGCCGTCGTGTGTACGGCGTCAGGACGTGCGGCCGGCCAACTTTGCCACGGCGGCACCAATGCCCGGCACGCTCCAGCGCTCACCGCGAGCCGCCTTGACGAGCAGCCAGACCCACAGTCCCACTGAGACCAGCCACGTCACGTTGGCCACCGCCATGAGCAGACGCACGACATCTGTCGACACCAGCATCAGCGACAGCGCCGCGGCGTACAACACCGCGATCACCACTGACGCCACGCCGAAGAGGATCGTGGACTGCGCCGCGTGGAACCTCACGGTCGGGTCCACGCGCTCGAGCCCTAGAAACGCCAGGCCCGTCACCCACCAGGCGCTGTAGGCGATAACCGACGCCACGCGTGGGTCCAGCCCCGTGCTGGTGCGGCCGGTCGACACCGGCGCTAAGTGGCGCGGGTCACTCATCGGTCAGGCGGTGCGAGCACCCGGATGATCGTCTCTCGAGCCGCCTCGGCCTGGTTGCCGACGCGAGTCCGGCCCTGCACCCGCAGGACGTAGAGCCCCGGCGCCACGTCCTTGAGCGGCACTCGCGCCGAGAACCCGTAACCGCCGGGGCCGCCGGCCAGCTCGCTGCTGTCATGCTCCTCGCGCGTCTGGAACACGGCTTGGCCTCCCTCCGAACGAAGCGTGGCCTCGATGTCGACCTTGTGCGGCTGCTTGCCGCTGTTGTCGTAGACCTCGGCAAAGAGCGCAAGCTCGTCACCGGCGGTGAAGTCGCGGTAGGTCGTCATCGGGCCTGGCAGCATCTTGGCCAGCGGATCTTTCGGCCGCGCGGTCGGCGTCAGACCGCTCGAAGCAGACGTCAGGGCCAGGCCGCTAATCGACAGCTTCTCCTTCGAGAAGTCCGGCACATCGAGATCGTAGGTGACCGAGCCTGCGCGATTGGTGTTGCCTTCGCGGGCACCCACGCGGAGCTGATAGCGGCCCGGCGGCAGATCGATCTGGTTGAGGATACGAAAGCCCGCGGCGCGCAGGCGCTGCACGGAATCCGGCTTCAGATTGAGCGACAGCGTCGCACGGTCGCCTGGATACGACTTCCCCGCGTAGTCGGTCGCGGTCAGCACGATGTCAATCGTGTTGCGGAACGTGCCGTCCTTCTCGGTCAGGTCCAGGTCGCGTCCGCCGACGAGCGCGGAGATGACCACCGCGCCCTTCTGGTCGGCGCCCTTGAACACCGCCGCCGCCATGGCGAGCGGCAGGTCTGACATGGGCAGCGGACTGACGAGCGCGGCGCGGAGCTCGGGCGGCGTCTTGCCGTCGGTCTTGTCGGCCTCGGCCTTGCCCCGGGCCGCCGCGTACCCCTTGCGCGCCCGCACGGACAACCCGGGCCGGGCCACGCGCACCTCGATCTTGCGGAACCTCCCGTCGCGCCGTTCGTTGGTCGAGTAGTACCCGAGCAGGTAGTACGCGCTGTTGTCGACCACCACGCGCTCGAAGTTGGCGGCCAGGTCGTTCTGGTTGACTACCGCGAAACCGCCGGTCTCTTGAGACAGCACCCGCAGGCTGTCCTGCCCCAGACGCGCTTCGTTGATGAACGCGCCCGTGCCGAGGTTGAGTGACGTATCCTGCGGCAGGTCCTGCACCTCGATGAGGTCGTCCATGCCCACGCCGAGCCCGCGCGCGTCAATGCCATAGATGGCCACGTTGGCACGGGTGGCTGCGGCCACCGCGTCGCGCGTGGCGTCCATGACCTGCGTCGCGCCCCGGTTGTTGAACACGTCCCGGATGTCGTAGTCGATGCCTTCGCTGAAATAGATGATGGCCTTGCGGCGACCGCTGATGCCGCCCAGGTAGGTCGCCAGATTACGAATGGAATCGAGCGTCGTGCGTGCGGTCAGGGCGCGCTCTGGGTCGAGCATGTCGTCGACCCGGTCGCCCTGCTGCCGGGTACCGCGCGTCCGCACCTCCTCATCGAGCCGTTCGAGCGTCGACGAACGCAGCTTGCGTCCCGCGAACTTGTCCACTGCCGCCAAGAGCCGCCGCTGGCTGTTCGTGAATTCCTGCGAGGCATCCGACCGACCGCTCGTGAACACCACCGCCGCCGTGTCGTTGGCGCCCATGTACTTCAGTACGAACTGCCGCGCCGCCGCCTTGGTGCGCGCCGCCCGGAGCGGATGCGTGTGCTGGTCGTCCAGCATCAGGACGTAGACGCGGCCGTCGTGTCCGGTCACGTTGTTCTGTACGTCGGATTCGATTGGTGCCGAGGCAAACAAGGGTCGCTGCTGGCGCTCGACCGGGATATTCACGAACGCAAACGCCGACACCTTCTGCGGCTTGCCGTCCTCGAGCACCTCGAAGTCGCCCTGGGTCAGACCGGGCACGAACCCCCCCTTGGCATCGACCACGCGGGCATCGACCTCGACGTAGTTGATCTCTGCGCGGAACGTGACCGGCGGCGGCGACGCCGGGGTCTGAGGTTCCTGAGCGGCGGCGAGCACGGCGCTCACGATGACGGCGACGGACGTAACGAGCCGATTCAAACGGGTCATGCGCATCTTTCCTGTCTGGCAGCGGCTTCATGGGCAGCCCACCGCAACGGCGGGACCGCGGGGTGCGGTCTCTCGATTATAGGACGGCGCGCGCGGGCCGCC
>JANORI010000354.1:0-15814 GCA_031415235.1 Acidobacteriota bacterium
GCTGCAGTTCCTGGAGAAGCGCACCGGCAAGCGATTCAACCCCCAGTTGCGGGGCTGGCGCGACTGGATGTGGACCCTGCCGTACGAGCCACACCCCGACTACGCGGAGTTCAAAGGCGCGGTCTACAGCCGCATCGATACGCGCATGTCGCGCTTCTTCCAGCCGGGCGCGAAGTCGCTGATCCGACTCGATGAAGTGGATTGGGGCGGCGTGGCGGTCAACGGCATCCCGCCGTTGTACTACCCCAAAGTAATGCCGGCGGCTGCGGCGCGCTATCTGCGTGATAGCCACATCGTGTTCGGCATCGAAGTGAACGGCGAGACTCGGGCGTATCCCAAACGCATCCTGGCGTGGCACGAGATGGCGCGCGACCGCATCGGCGGCGTCGAGCTCCACGTGGTCTATTGCACGCTGTGCGGTACGGTGATTCCCTACGAGAGTGTCGCTGGTAACCGTACCTGGCGGCTCGGCACGAGCGGCCTGCTGTACCGGTCGAACAAGCTGATGTTCGACGAGGAGACCGCCAGTCTCTGGTCGACGCTCGAGGGTCGTCCCGTGATCGGCGCTCTCGTGGATACCGGCCTGCAGTTGCGGGCGCGTCCGGTGGTGACGACGACCTGGGGCGAGTGGAGGGCCGCGCATCCTGGCACTACCGTGCTGTCGCTCGAGACCGGGCACCAGCGGGACTATTCAGAGGGCGCTGCCTATCGGGACTACTTCTCGCACGACGACCTGTACTTCCAGGTGTCGCTCACGGGTCGGATGCTGAAGAACAAGGCCGAGGTGTTGACGCTGAAGGTGCGGCCGGTCGCCGGCGGAGGCGAGGTGCCAGTGGCCATCGCCCAGGACCTGCTCAGGCGCAACCGCGTCTATCTGGTGGAGGTGGCGGGACGTCGGTTGGTCGTGGTCACCAGCCGCCAGGGCGCGAACCGGGTGTACGCCCTCGGCTCGTCCAGCGCCGCCTTCCAATCGACGGTGGTCGACGAGGGCGTGGTGCTCGACGGCGAGGGCAGGCGATGGCGCGTCACCGAGTCGGCGCTCGTCGCGCCAGGAGACGCGGCCGTGACGCTGCCGAGGGTGACGGCGCACCGGGCGTTCTGGTTCGGGTGGCGGGCGCAGTACCCGCAGACACTGCTTGTCAAATAGGGCCAGACGACCGCAGAAGTCGTGGTCGTGAGCAGCCGAAAGGCAGTAAAGTCGCCGAAATGAGGACAAACAGAGATCTGTGGACGAGACTACGTGGGCGCAATTCTGCGCAAGATCACTGAAATACGTTAAAAAAGGCGAGTGGTACGGTCCGTGCTGCCTGAGAAGTCGGCCATGCACACACCGTCATCGCAGTCCACGCCCTCGTTGCCGCTGTCTCTTGCTGCGGTGTCGGATCGTCGCTCGCAGCCGCGGCTGAGCGCCGAGATCCTTGGTCTTGACGAGGAAGCTCGGCTCTCGTTGGGCGTCCATGTGCGCGTGCTCAACGTCTCGACTGGGGGCGCGTTACTCGAACTCCAGGAATGGATTCGCCCCGGCACTCGCAGCGAACTACGACTGTCGAAGCCCGCGTTCGCACAGAACGCTGAACGTCTCAGTGCGCATGGGCAGATCGTGCGTTGTTGGGTACATCGACTGTCGCCACTCCGCTACCGCGCCGCCCTTGTGTTCGCGACGTCGGCGGCGCCGCACCCCGGGGCGACGATCGACGGGGACGACCTCACCGTGCTGTTGGAGCGTCCGGCATGAAGGGAGACGAGGGAGTCATGAACACCGTGACGCTATCCGAGTGTGGCCGCATTCCGCATGACTCCACTGTCAATCCTGAAAGCCACACGATGCGGCTGATGGACGCCATTGGCCGCGTGGAGCCTACCTGGGTCGAAGCCGTCGCCGTCGTGCAGGCCGTCTGCGCGCAGCTTGAAGCCGGCCAGGCGCCTCCGGACCTTGGCGACATCATGCTGTCGGCAAACGGCACGGTGTCCTTCCCCCCATCCGGCGCCGCAGACACCGAGGTGGGCATCAAGGCCGTCGGGCGCCTGCTCACCGGCATCCTGCGCCAGGGCGACTGTCCCATGCCGGTCTGGGAGGCCAGCGAGGGCGCGCGCCGCTCGCCCAAGACCTTCGGGTCGGTTCGCGCGTTCGGCGAGTCGCTGACCTGCTTTCCGGCGCGCCAGGGACCGCAAGAACTGGCGGCCTACTTTCAGTCGTCGCGTCGGCTCGTGAAGCATCCGGCCCGCCCGGCGACCGCGCTCTTCGGCTTGCACGGGCTCACCGCGCGTACGCTGATGGTGATTCTGGCCGTGACGTTCGGTGGCGTGGGTGCCGGCATGTCGGCGGGGGCCCTGCTCGTCGCGCGGACGGCACCCCCTTCGGCGGGCGTCGCCGCTGTGTCGATGTTCGGCACGGGCGTCGTCATGCCCCACCTGCGGTAGACGACGTCTATGCCGTGGGCGGCGCCAGCACAGCCTGCACGTACCGCGATCGCGGCGGATGCGACAGCCGCGACCCCAGCGCGGCCGAAGCGGCCACGACGCGGTCGATCGACACGCCCGTGACGACGCCGAGGCCATCGAGCATGTAGAGCAGATCTTCGGTCGCCAGATTGCCCGAGGCGCCGGGCGCGAAGGGGCACCCTCCCAAGCCACCCGCCGAGGCATCGAAGGTCGCGACGCCCAGGTCGAGCGCGGCCAGCACATTGGCGAGGGCCGTGCCACGCGTGTCGTGGAAGTGCAGGGCCACCCGCGAGAGCGGAATACCAGCCTCGGCCAGCGCGGCGATGAGCGCGCGCACCTGCCCCGGATGTCCGACGCCAATCGTGTCGCTGACGGCCACCTCGTACACGCCCTGGTCGAGCAACGCGCGCGTGACTCGGATCACCGCGCTGGCCGACACGGCGCCCTCGAACGGGCAGCCAAACGCGCACGACACGTACCCGCGCACCGGAAGACCGGCGCCGAGGGCCGTTCGGGTGACCTCGCCATAGCGGGTCAACGACTGGTCGATGGACTGATTCAGATTCGCGGCGCTGAACCGCTCCGAGGCCGCGGCAAACACCGCCACCTCGTCGACCCGTGCGGCGAGGGCGCGTTCCAGACCGGCGAGATTGGGCACGAGCGCGGTGTAGCGCACACCGGCCCGCCGCTCGATGGCCGCAAATACGGCCTCGGCATCAGTCATCTGTGGCACCCGGCGGGGCGAGACGAACGCGGATACCTCGATCACCTGGTGACCCGCCGCGCCGAGGGCGTTGATGAACCGAACTTTCTCGTCGGTGGTCAGGGTCGCGGTCTCGTTCTGGAGCCCGTCGCGCGGGCCCACTTCCACGATCGTAATCCGCGTCGGCGCCGTCACTCGTCGATCTCCACGAGCACCGCACCCGGCCGCACGAGGTCGCCCACCGCGCATCGCACTGCGCGCACGAGGCCGGCGTGCGATGCGCGAATCGTCAGCTCCATCTTCATGGCTTCGAGAATCACGACGGGGTCGCCGGCTTCGATGCGCACACCGGCGGCGACGGCGACCTTCACGACGGTGGCGGGCATCGGCGGCGTCATCTCACCGGCCGAGGTGCGTGCTGCGGCCCTGGCCCGTGGCGACTGGCCGACGTCGAACTCGTAGGTGTGCCCGTCGGCGCACGCCCATACGCCGGGAGCGTTACCGGCGACGGCTACAACGGTGACGTGGCCGTCGGGCGTCGCCACGCGATAGCGCGAGGGACCCCACGGCGTCACTGTGCAACGCACGCCGTCGACGACGACGACGCCCTGGGCCTGCGTCTCCGCCGTGAAGTCGACGTCGCCGTGCTGTATCTGGTATCGTCGCGCCATCTTCAACCTCGCCATCCCCGGATGGTGTCGAAGGGATCGGAGCGTCCGGCCAAGGCCGACGGGGACAAGGTGGGTGCCGGCGCACCGCCGAGCGATGCGTGCCAGGCGGCCGCCGCCACCACGGCCGGCGGCACTGGTGCGGTTCGCGGGCACAGCTCAGGCAAATGGCGGTCGATGAACCCGGTGTCGACTTGGCCCACCGCGAACTCAGGCCGGCTGATGAGGGCCTTGAGGAACGCCAGGTTCGTGCGCACCCCAAGGATCTCGAAGCGGGTCAGGGCTTCGTGCATGAGGGCGATGCTGTGCGCGCGTGTTTCGCCGTACGCAATCAGTTTTGCCAGCATCGGGTCGTAGTACACCGAGACGGTTCCGCCTTCCACGACTCCGGCGTCGATGCGGATGCCCGGGCCGGCCGGTTCCCGGTATCGCAGCAGTGGACCGGCCTGCGGCAGGAAGCCGCGCGCCGGGTCTTCGGCGTAGATGCGGCACTCGAGGGAATGGCCACGCTGGCCGAGCGCGTCTTGCCGCCACGGCAGTGGCGCGCCGGATGCCACCGAGAGCTGCGCCCGCACGAGGTCGACGCCCACGACCAACTCGGTGATGGGATGTTCGACCTGCAGTCGCGTGTTGATCTCGAGGAAGTAGAAGCGCGCGTCGTCGCCCTCGCCTTCGAGAAGGAACTCCACCGTGCCGGCGTTCTGGTAGCCCACGGCTCGTGCCGCCGTAACGGCCGCGGCGCCCAGTCGCGCGCGCACGGCAGCAGTCACGGCAGGCGAGGGCGTCTCTTCCACGACTTTCTGATGGCGCCGCTGCGCCGAGCACTCGCGTTCGAAGAGGTGCACGACCTGGCCATGTTGGTCGGCGAAGATCTGGACTTCGATGTGCCGGGGGCGGTCGATCAGGCGTTCGAGATACAGAGTCGCGTTGCCGAAGGCCGCCTGCGCCTCGCGTCTGGCCTGCGGCAACGCGGCGGCCAACTCATCGAGGTGGCGCACGGTCTTCATGCCGATCCCGCCGCCTCCCGCCGCCGGCTTGACGAGCAGGGGCGCACCGAATACGACCGCGGCGGCGGTGAGCGCGGCGTCGCTCTGGTCGTCGAGCGTGATGCCCGGCACGACGGGCACTCCCGCCGCCTCCATGAGCCTCCGCGCGCCGGTCTTCGACCCGAGCCGCTCGATGGCGTCCGCAGGTGGACCGATGAAGACGAGCCCGGCGTCCTCGACGGCACGGGCGAAATGCGCGCGTTCGGACAGAAAGCCGTAGCCGGGGTGCACGGCGTCGGCGCCGCTGTGCCGGGCGGCGCCGAGCAGGGCCGCCACATCGAGGTAGCTCTCGGCGGCCGGCGGCGGGCCCAGACGCACGGCCGTGTCGGCGGCGAGCACGTGCGGGGCGCCGGCGTCGGCATCGGAGTAGACCGCGACGGTGTCGAGGCCGGCAACCTTGCAGGCGCGGATGATCCGCAGTGCGATCTCGCCGCGATTGGCAACGAGCACCCGTCTCATCACCGCACCAGCCACGACGGGTCGCGTTTGTCGAGAAACGCACGCAGGCCTTCCCGGCCCTCCGGCGATCCGCGCTGGGCCGCGATGGTGCGCGCGGTAAGATCCGCGACCTCTTCGGGCGCGCGTCCCCACACCGCGGGAATGATCGCCTTGGCCGCGGCCACGGCCGTTGGCGCCGCCGACAGTACCTCGGCCACGTAGCGCGCCACCGTGGCGTCGAGTTCCTCGGTGGTCACGACGGCATGTACGAGGCCAATGGCCTGCGCGCGGACGGCGTCGAACCGCATGCCAGTAAGGAAGAGCTCGCGGGCGGCCGACACGCCAATTTTCGGCAGCACGAACGGCGAGATCATCGCCGGCAGGATGCCGAGTTTCGTCTCAGTGAAGCCGAAGACCGTGTCACGCTCGGCGACGACGATGTCGCAGACGGCCGCGAGTCCTGACCCGCCGCCGAGCGCGGCGCCGTGAATCCGGCCGATGACCGCCACGGGCAGACGATTGATGGCGCGCAGCATGGCGGTCGTGGCCGCGGCATCGCGTTCGTTCTCGTCTTGGCTCGCGCCGGCCATCCGGGCCATCCAGGCCGCGTCAGCGCCCGCGCTGAAGACCTTCCCCGTGCCGGCCAGCACGACCACCCGCACGCCAGAGTCGGCAGACACCCCGTCAGCCCACAGTCGCAGTTCCGCCACGACCTCGTCGTTGAAGGCATTGCGCACGTCGGGCCGATTCAACGTGACGTATTCGATGGGGCCATCGCGACGGACGGCCAGATAGCGGTACATACGGTCCTACATTCGGAAAACGCCGAACCGCGCCGGCGGCACGGGCGCGTTGGCCGCGGCCGAGAGCCCCAGTGCCAGCGCGGTACGGGTGTCGAGCGGATCGAGTATGCCGTCGTCCCAGAGACGGGCGGTCGAGTAGTAGGGAGACCCTTCCTCGTCGTACTTCTTCAGAATCGGCTCGCGGATGGCCGCTTCGTCGTCTCCTGAGAGCGCCTTACCCTCACGCGTCAGCTGGTCCCGCTTCACGGTCGTAAGCACGCCGGCGGCTTGTTCGCCGCCCATGACCGAGATGCGGGCATTGGGCCACATCCACAACAGCCGAGGCTCGTAGGCGCGCCCGCACATGCCGTAGTTGCCCGCGCCGAACGAGCCGCCGATGAGCACCGTGAACTTCGGCACCACCGACGTCGCAACCGCGTGCACCATCTTGGCGCCGTCCTTGGCGATGCCGCCACGCTCGTACTCGCGGCCCACCATGAAGCCGGTGATGTTCTGCAGGAACACGAGCGGCACCCCGCGCATGTTGCACAGCTCGATGAAGTGGGTGGCTTTGAGGGCGGATTCCGAGAAGATCACACCGTTATTGGCGACGATGCCAACGAGCCGCCCGTGCACGCGGGCGAAGCCGCAGATGATCGTGGTGCCGTAACGCGCCTTGAATTCGTCGAACCGCGAGCCGTCGACGATCCGCGCAATCACCTCGCGCACGTCGTACTGCATGCGGAAATCGCCGGGCACGATCCCGTAGATCTCGGCCGGATCGTAGAGGGGATCTTCGGGGACGGTCACGTCGCCGTGCGCCGGCTTCACGGAGTGCAGCGTCGAGACGATGGTCCGCGCCTGGTGCAGTGCGTGCCGGTCGTCCTCTGCGAAGTAGTCGGCCACTCCGGAGTGCCGGGTGTGCACGTCTGCGCCCCCGAGGTCCTCGGCCGTGACGTCTTCACCGGTAGCGGCCTTCACGAGCGGCGGGCCCGCAAGGAAGATCGTGCCGGTGCCTGTCACGATGATCGTCTGGTCGGACATCGCCGGCACGTAGGCGCCGCCTGCCGTGCACGAGCCCATCACGACGGCGACCTGCGGGATGCCGGCCGCCGACATCCGCGCCTGGTTGAAGAAGATGCGCCCGAAATGGTCGCGGTCGGGGAAGACCTCGGCCTGCAGCGGCAGGAACGCTCCGCCCGAGTCCACCAGATAGACGCACGGCAGATGATTCTGCAGCGCCACGTCTTGCGCGCGCACGTGCTTCTTCACGGTCAATGGATAGTAGGTGCCGCCCTTTACCGTGGCGTCGTTGGCCACGATGACCACCTCGCGGCCCGACACGCGGCCGATGCCGGTGACGATGCCGGCCGAGGGCGCCTCGCCGTCATACAGGTCCCAGGCGGCCAGGGCTGACAGCTCCAGGAAGGGGGAGCCGGGATCGAGCAGCAGGTCGATGCGATCGCGGACGGGCAGCTTTCCCTGGGCTGCGTGCCGTTCGAGGTACTTGGGGCCGCCGCCCTGCTTGACGCGCTCCAGTCGCTCGCGATAGGTGGCCACGAGCGCGGCCATCCGGTCGCGGTTCTGCGCAAACTCCGGAGCGTTGGTGCGAATCTGCGACTCGAGAACGTCCATGACACTCCAGCGCGCGGGCGCAAGGGGGAGGGCGGCGCTACCAGCCGCAGCAGTCGGTCTTGAAGCGGCACGCGGGACAGCGCCAGACGGCGTGCATCCGGTACATCTCGGCCCCGCACCGTTCGCACACCGTCTGGTCGCCGTCGGCGCGCGCGGGCGCCGCGCGCAGCGCGGAGAGCACCGGAGTGATAGGTGGCAGGGTGGGTGAGTCCGCCATGCCGCGATTATAGCGGAGCGCCGGGCGGAGTCTGGCGCCCGGACGAGCCCTTTGGAGGAATAATAGGGATCGGACCGTGGCACGTGTGCAAGCGCGCCGTCGCCGTGTGCTGGTCGTTGACGACGATCTCGCCACGGTGGACTGGCTGAGGATGGTGATCGAGCAGGCTCCCGTCGAGCCGGCGTTCGATGTGCGCGCGGCTGGGCTTGGACGCACCGGTGATGCCGTGTTCGACCAGTGGCATCCGGAGATCGTGCTGCTCGACCTGTTGCTGCCCGACGGCGATGGCCTCGCCGTGTTGAGGGCCATGAAGCAGCGCGCGCCAGGCACCGAGGTGATCGTCATGAGCGGACAGGGCACGATCGCGCGGGCGCTCGATGCCGGGCAGGCCGGGGCGTTCTTCTTCGTCGAGAAGTCGCAACTCGACGCGGACGGCATCGTCGGCATTCTCGAGCGCGCCGGTCGCCAGGTCGATGAGCGGATCACGCATGAGCAACTACGCGCGACGTTGCGCGACCCGGACGGCATGGGAGCCGTGATCGGCCAGAGCGAGGTGATGCGCGAGCTCTTCGAACTAGTGGACGCCGTGGCGCCTAGCACCGCCAACGTCCTGATTCAGGGCGAGAACGGCACGGGCAAAGAACTCGTCGCCAACGCACTGCACCAGCGCAGCCCCCGCGCATCTGGCCCGTTCATCAAGATCAACTGCGCCGCGATTCCGAAGGATCTGATCGAGTCGGAGCTGTTCGGCTACAAGAAGGGGTCGTTCACCGGCGCCAACGCCGACAAGGTCGGTCTGTTGGAACTCGCCGAAGGCGGAGCCCTGATGCTCGACGAAATCGGGGAGATGCCGGCCTACTTGCAAACCAAGCTCTTGCGCGTGCTGCAGGAGCGCGAGTACCGCCCGATCGGCGGCGAACGGTTCGTGAAGGTCGACTTCCGCCTCATCTGTGCCACCAACATCGATCTGGACACCGCGCTGCGTAACGGCCGGTTGCGCGAAGATCTCTACTTTCGCATCAACACGATCATGCTGCGGGTGCCACCCCTGCGCGAGCGCACCGAGGACATCCCGTTGCTCTGCGACTGGTTCGTCGAGAAATTCGCACGCCGGCACCAGAAGTCGGTGCGTGGCGTGAGCCCTGCGGCCTACCACTTGCTGATCCGGAATCGCTGGCCGGGCAACGTGCGTGAGCTCGAGAACGCCATCGAGCGCGCGGTACTGGTGGCTCGAACCTCCGAGATCCAGCCGATGGACCTGCCGGAGGCCCTGCGGGCCGGAGGCGACGAGGCCTTCATGATTCCGGCGCACCGGACACTGGCCGAAATCGAGCGGATGGCCATCGTGCAGACGCTCGAGCGCACCAACTGGAACAAGCAGGAAGCGGCGCAGATTCTCGGCCTCTACCGGCCCACGCTCTACAACAAGATGCGGCGACACGGCATCGTGGCGCGCGACGGGAAACGCCGGCGCGTGGCCGCCGTAGGCGAGGCCTGACCGGCGTGCGGTTGGTGCTGCGGGCGGCCAGGCGCGGCGTGGTGGAGCTCTACAGCAGCGAGGGCCTCACGCACGCGGCCGCGATTGCCTACTACACGCTCTTGTCGCTCTTTCCGTTCCTGCTGTTGCTGTTCTCGTTCATCGGCTCGTTCACGGCCGACCCGGGGGCCCGCGACGCGGTGGTGCGCTTCGTGTTGCGCTACTTCCCGGGCCAGTTCGATTTCGTGACCGGCCAGATCGACAGCTTCAGCAGCGATCGGGTCAGCATCGGTGTGGGCGGCAGTCTGGCTTTGGCCTACGCCTCGGCCGGCGTGTTCGGCGCCATCAGCTCCGCCGTGAATCATGCCTGGGGCGTGGAGCGGCAGCGCAGCTTCCTCCGCCACCGGCTGTTCTCGTTTCTGATGATGGCGTCGGCCGGCGCCATGTTCCTGGTGGCCATCGTGATTGTGAGCCTGGTGCGCGTGGCCGAGGCGCGGTGGTTCGGCGACCTGGGCCTGCAGGTCGACTGGCTCACCCGCCTGAGCGGCGCCGGGGCCGACTACGCCGCCATCGTGCTGTTGATTCTGTGCGTGGCCCTCGTGCACAAGTACGTGCCCTACGTGCGGGTGTCGTTCCGCGACGTGTGGCCGGGCGCGATTCTGACCGGCCTGCTCTGGCGAGCCGCCTTCGCGCTGTTCTCGGCCTATGCGGCCGACCCGGCGCGCTGGTCGGTGCACGGATCGGTCGCCGCCGTGGTGGTGTTCCTGTTGTGGATCTACGTGTCGGCCGTGTTGCTGCTCTACGGCGTGGAAGTGACGGCGGCCTACGTGCGGTTGCGCACGGGCCTGCGCAAGTCGCAGATCGCCGCGGCTACGGCCGCCGGGCAATCAATTGGCGAGTGATGGCGTCGGTGAAGAAGGGCAGATCGTCGGACTTGCGCGAGGTGATGACGGTGCCGTCTTCCACCACCGGCCGATCCACGTAGCGGGCACCCGCGTTCTTTGCGTCGATGGCGATCGACGACCAACACGTGATCATTCGGCCGAGAGCGCCTTGGCATTGATGAGCACCGAGGCGCCGTGATCCATGGCGGCCACCGGCTTGCCGGCCTCGACCGCGTCACGGACCAGATCGACCATGGCATGACGCAAGCGGGTCCGGTCGGCGGCGTAGCCACCGGGAATGACGACCGCGTCGATGTCGGCCACTCGCAGCGCGCTAGCCGCGCACTCGGCCACAACCGATGGACCGTTGCGACTCACGTAGGTCTGCCCCTGCACGGGACCGACGACGTGCACGGTGGCGCCGGCCTCACCGAGCGCGGTGCGCGTGGCCTCGAGGTCGACGTGGTCGTAGCCGGCCTCGACCAGAATTACCACGCGTTCTCCCCGTAGCGGGGTGGTCTCAGTCACGCTGTCGCTTGCCTCTGGCGACGAGTGTATCGCACGGTGTCGTCGCGCGGCATATGATCGCTGGATGAATCGACTGGCGCGCGAGGCGAGCCCGTATCTGCGTCAGCACGCCGGCAACCTGGTGGACTGGTATCCCTGGGGCGACGAGGCCTTCGCGCGGGCCCGTGTCGAGCAGAAGCCGATCTTCCTCTCGATCGGCTACGCCACCTGCCACTGGTGCCATGTGATGGCCCACGAGTCGTTCGAAGACGAGGCCGCAGCCGCGCTGCTGAACCGCGACTTCGTGTGCATCAAGGTCGACCGCGAAGAACGTCCCGACGTGGACCGCGTCTACATGGCGTTCGTACAGGCCATGACCGGCAGCGGCGGCTGGCCCATGAGCGTGTGGCTCACGCCGACGCTCGAGCCGTTCTACGGGGGCACCTACTTCCCTCCCGTGGCGGCGTTCGGGCGCCCGTCGTTCAGTGACGTGGTGACAGAGCTCGCGCGGGCGTGGCGCGACGACCACGTGGCAGTCGTGGCCTCAGCCACTCGCGCAATCGAGCGCCTGAGGACAATCGACACTGTCGCCAAGATAGGGGCCATGCCCGATGCCGCGACGCTCGACGCCGCGGTGGAGACGTGGGCGGCCGCCTTCGACGAACAGCGCGGCGGCTTCGGCGACTCGCCCAAGTTCCCCCGCCCGAGCGAGCTGCTGTTCCTGCTGCGCGAGAACGCGCGCACCGGGCAGGCCAATCCGCGGGTGATGGTGCTCGGCACGCTGCGGGCCATGGCGCTCGGCGGCCTGCGCGACCACGTAGGTGGCGGCTTCCATCGCTATTCGGTGGATGGCGGCTGGCGCGTGCCGCACTTCGAGAAGATGCTCTACGACCAGGCGCAGCTCGTGCTGGCGTATCTGGAAGCCGCGCAGATGAGCGGTGACGCCTTCTTCGCCCAAGTGGCCGAAGACACGCTGCGCTACGTGCAACGCGAGCTGCTCTCTGCCGACGGCGCGTTCTACTCGGCGGAAGATGCCGACTCGGTGCCGCCCGCCGAGGCCGGGACGCCTGGCGCGTATGCCAAGGAAGGTGCCTTCTACATCTGGTCACGCGACGAGATCGTGCAGGCGCTCGGGCCCGACAGCCGCGTGTGGGAGATGCGCTTCGGCGTGAAGCCCGGCGGCAACGCGCCTTCCGACCCACAAGAGGAGTTCGGCAAGAACAACCTGTTCTACACGGCCAAGACGATTGCGGCGATCTCGAGCGAGAGCGGCATCACGCCGGCCGATGTGGGCATGGCCCTGGCGCGCGGCCGGCAGCGACTGTTCGCAGCGCGCCAGACGCGTCCGCGCCCCTTGCTCGACGACAAGGTGCTCACCGCCTGGAACGGCTTGATGCTGGCTGCGTGCGCGCGCGCCGCGCGCGTGCTGGCGCCAGGCGACGCGTTGGGCGCAGGTGTGGGCGGCACCGGAGCGAATCACCTGCACGTGGCGCAGCGCTGCGCCGTCTTCGTGCGCGATCACCTGTGGAACGCCGAGACCGGGCGACTGCTGCGCCGGTATGCGGCCGGCACGGCGGGCATCGAGGCGTTTGCCGAAGACTACGCTTATCTGGCGTGGGGCCTCATCGAGCTCTTCCAGGCCGACGGCGATCCGCAGTGGCTGGCGTGGGCGGTGCGGCTGCACGAGTCGCTCGACACGCTCTTCGGCGCGCCCGGCGATCAGGGGTGGCACGCCACGACCGGCGAAGACCCGACGGTGCTGCTGCGCCAGCTCGAGGAATACGACGGCGCCGAGCCGGCAGCCTCGTCGGTGGCGGTGACGAATCTGCTGGCGCTGGCGCGGCTGACTGGGCGGGCAGAGTATCAGCGCAAAGCGGAGCGCGTGTTGGCGGCGTGGGGCACGAAGCTGCGGACGCATCCCCGGGTGGCGCCGTTCATGTTGGCGGCGGCGTCGACGGCCCTGCTGCCGCCGATCGAGATTGCCGTGGCCGAGGGCACCGACGCGCCGGCGGCCGCGCGACTGCGCCATGCGCTGGCGGCGCGCTTCCTGCCGTCGGCCGTGGTGATGCCGGTGACCGGGCGTCATCGCGAGGCGCTAGCGCTGGTGGCGCCGTGGACGGCGGCGATGACATCGCCCAGTGGAGTGGCGACGGCGTATGTATGTCGCCACTTCGTGTGTGACACGCCGCTGGCCGACGCCGAGGCGTTGGTGACGCGGTTGGACGAACTCACGCAGCCCGTCGTGAACGCGGCCGCGGAGACCGAGAGTGTCTGACGGGCGGGCAGACGGCGGCCGCCGCCGTCGAGTATCGTGAGTTCAACGCCGGGGTGGCGAATGGTGGCCTGGTCGTCCCCCTTGCCAGCCGGGCGCCGCGCCCGGCATCCGACCCCCGGTCACCTGAGGCGGACCACTGGCAGACGCACGCCGTCCGGTGACGGGGCAGTGGGCCGACAGCCCAACACTCGGGTATCGTGTGGGCTACGCCGGGGTGGCGAAACTGGCAGACGCACGGGACTTAAAATCCCGGGTTCCGCAAGGAGCGTGTGGGTTCGATTCCCACCCCCGGCACTGACGCTACGGGCTCTGCCGACTCGCCGCGTAGTACCAAGTTTGGGTATATATTGGTACTGCGCTACTGGAGGAGGAATCATGGCAAAGAACACCTCGATCTCCCTTGGGGACCATTTCAATCACTTTGTCGACGAGCGCGTCGCGCAAGGGCGCTATGGCTCGGTGAGTGATGTCGTTCGAGCCGGCCTGCGCCTTCTCGAGGAACACGAGACGCGCCTCGAGGCCCTGCGTGCCGCCTTGATTGTCGGCGAGAACAGCGGTGATCCTTCGGTGTTCGACGTGGAGGCGTTTGTTCGAGCCAAGCGCGGTGCACTGCAGCCAGGATGACAGGCTTCCAACTCTCACCGGCCGCGCGCGTAGATCTCGACGAGATCTGGGACTACACCGCGAGCCGTTGGAGCGTCGAACAGGCCGAACGCTACATCCGCGCGATTGTCGACGCCTGTCAGGAGGTCGCCGTTGGCCACCGCGAAGGCATCGCCATTGACGACATCCGCCGCGGCTACCGCAAGCTTGCGGTCGGTTCCCATTTCGTGTTTTACCGCGAAGGCGCCGCCGGTCCCGAGATCATCCGGGTACTCCATCAGCGCATGGATGTTGAGGCCCGGCTGCACTAGCTCGGTGGGGCTCCCTGCGGTTTCTAGAAAATCCCGCTCCATGTCCTGTGGGGTTGCTCCGGTTTCCTGCTGCCCTGGGCGTGGTGGAGTGACCTCACCAGCTCGCCGTCTGTCATATGATCGACCACGGTGGCGACGCGCTCTCGCGCGTCCCGGTCCACGGAGGGCGCGACGATGCGGTGGGAAGATCAACGGCGAAGCGACAACGTCGAAGACCGGCGCGGCAAGCGCGTGCCTGGGGGCGTGGCCGGCGGCGGCATCGGCACCATCGTGATCGTGCTCATCGTGAGCTGGCTGACGGGCGCCAATCCGCTCACGTTGCTCCAGATGGCCGGCGGTGCCGGCGGCGGCAATGAGGCGCCGGCGCAACAGGGGCAGGTCGGCGCCCCGACGGGCGATCCGCAGGCAGAGTTTGCTGCCGTGGTGCTGGCCTCCACCGAAGATGCCTGGACGCGTGTCTTCCAGCAGGCCGGCGAGCGCTACCAGCCGCCCACGCTCGTGCTCTTCGACGACGCCGTGCAGTCGGCCTGCGGCACCAACTCCGCCGCTGTGGGTCCGTTCTATTGCCCCGCCGATCAGAAGCTCTACATCGACCTCGGCTTCTTCCGTGAACTCGATCAGAAGTTCGGCGCGCCGGGCGACTTCGCGCAGGCCTACGTGATCGCCCACGAGGTGGGGCACCACCTGCAGACGCTGCTCGGCGTATCCGAGCAGGTGATGGCCGCCCGTCAGCGCGCCGGCGAAGCCGAAGGCAATCGGCTGTCAGTACTGCAGGAACTGCAAGCGGATTGTTTCGCTGGCGTGTGGGGCAACCACGCGCGCGAGAAGCTGCTGCAAGAGGGCGACGTGGAGGAGGGCCTGCGGGCCGCCGCGGCGATCGGCGACGACACGCTGCAGCGCCGGTCGCAGGGCCGCGTGTCGCCCGAGTCGTGGACCCACGGCTCATCCGAGCAGCGCGTGGAATGGCTGCGCCGCGGACTGTCGCAGGGCACCATCGAAGCCTGCGACACGTTCGGCCAGGCCACGCGGCGGTAGCCCGCCGCGCGGATCAGCCGCGGTGCGCCGCTACCAGATCTTCACGCGCGCCTCGGGCGGCAGGAACAACTTGTCGCCCTGCTTCACGCCGAACGCCTCGTAGAACGCCGGCACGTGCGGCAGCGGCCCGTTGCCGCGCACCACGTCGGGCGCGTGCGGGTCGCTCAACACTTGCTGGCGCAGGGCGTCGTCGCGAATCTTGGCGCGCCAGGCCTGCGCCCAGCCCTCGAAGAATCGCTGATCGCCGGTGAGCCCGTCCATCACGGGTGCGGCCTGGCCCTTCAGCGACATCTGATACGCGCGATGCGCGATGGTCAGGCCGGTGAGATCGCCGATGTTCTCGCCGAGCGTGAGCTCGCCGTTCAGCTTCAGGCCGGGCAGCGCCTCCTTGGCGCCGTAGTAGGCCACCAGGCCCTTGGCGCGGCGCATGAACTCTTCCGAGTCCTTCGCCGTCCACCAGTCGCGCAGCACGCCCTTGGCGTCGAAGCGGCGGCCCTGGTCGTCGAAGCCGTGGCCCATCTCGTGGCCGATCACGCCGCCGATGGCGCCGTAGTTCATGGCGTCATCCGCGGCCATGTCGAAGAAGGGCGGATGGAGGATGGCGGCCGGGAACACGATCTCGTTGCGCACGGGGTTGTAGTAGGCGTTCACGGTCTGCGGCGTGAGCCCCCATTCCTCGGGGTCCACGGGCGTGCCCACCTTGCCGAGCTGATACGCGGCATCGGCCGTCAGTGCGCGCATCATGTTGCCCACCAGATCGTCTTTCTTGATCTCGACGGCGGAGTAGTCAC
>JANORI010000355.1:0-1596 GCA_031415235.1 Acidobacteriota bacterium
GGGTCTTGCCGGAGCCGTGGCCGTATCTGCCGCGTGCGGAGGCGCCCCGCAGGCTCCAGCGCCTCCACCAACAGCCGCAGTCCCCACGGCGCCGGTTGCGCAGACCTTCGACGTCGTGATTGCGAACGGGCGCGTGGTGGACGGCACCGGTGCCCCGTGGTTCCGAGCCGACATCGGCATCTCCGGCGATCGCATCACCGCTATCGGCAATCTCTCTGGCGCACAGGCCACCACGCGCATCGACGCCACCGGTCAGGTGGTGGCGCCAGGCTTCATCGACCTGCTCGGACAATCCGAGTTCAACGTGCTCGTCGATAGCCGCGCCGCCAGCAAGATCACGCAGGGCATCACCACCGAGATCACTGGGGAAGGGGTGTCGATTGCCCCGGTCAACGACCAGATGATGGCCGACCGCAAGGCCAGCTACGAATTCTTCAAGATCACGCAGGACTGGCACACGCTCGCCGAGTACTTCGCGCGACTGACCAAGGCGACCACTGCCGTGAACGTCGGCACCTTCGTGGGCTCGGGCGGGCTGCGCGACTACGTCATCGGCAAGGCCGATCGCGTAGCGACGCCCGACGAGATCGCAAAGATGAAGACGCTCGTGGCCCAGGCCATGGCCGACGGCGCGCTCGGGCTCAGCTCGTCGCTGCAGTACATTCCCAACCGCTTCTCGACCACCGACGAACTCGTGGAGCTGGCCAAGACCGCGGCGGAGCACGGTGGCATCTACATTACGCACCAGCGCTCGGAAGGCAACAAGGTGTTCGAGTCGGTCGACGAGGTGATCACGATTGCCGAGCGCGCCAACATCCCGGCAGAGATCTGGCACCTGAAGACCGCCTACAAGGCCAACTGGGGCAAGATGGCCGAGGCCATCCGCAAGATAGAAGCGGCGCGCGCCAGGGGCCTGCGCGTCTCGGGCAATATCTACCCCTACGACCGCGCGTCCAACGGCCTCGACGCGTGCCTGCCCGTGTGGGTGCGCGAGGGCGGCACTGACGCGCTGCTGAAGCGGCTGCAGGACCCCGCGACGCGGGCGCGCGTGAAGCGCGAGATGGACGATCCGAACGCGCCGTTCGAGAACCAGTGGTACGGCTCGGGCGGCCCGGCCGGCGTGATGCTGAGCTCGGTGCTGGATCCGTCGCTGCGCAAGTACGAGGGCTTGAACTTCGTGGAGATCGGCGCACTGATGGCCACGGACCCGCGCGATGCCGCCATCGACCTCGTGATTGCCGACAAGGCCGAGTCGTCGGTGATCATCTCGATCATGCGCGAAAGTGACGTGGTGGAGGCGATGCGCACGCCGTGGGTGTCGTTCGACACCGACTCGGGCGCCCGCGCCGAAGACGGACCGCTGTCGGCATCGAAGTCGCATCCGCGCGCCTGGGGCACCTTCACCCGCGTGCTCGCCAAGTACGTGCGCGAAGACGGCGTGCTCACGCTCGAGGAGGCCGTGCGTAAGATGACGTCACAGGCCGCGATTCGCGTGGGCCTCACCGACCGCGGACTGGTGCGGCCCGGCATGATGGCCGACCTGGTGGTGTTCGACCCGGCCACGGTGAAGGACGTGGCCACCTTCGAGCACCCGAA
>JANORI010000356.1:0-6264 GCA_031415235.1 Acidobacteriota bacterium
ACGCGCGGCGTGCTGCTCATCTCGGCAGCGCTCGTATCGTACGGCGTGGCCATCAACCTGGCGCGACCGCTGCAGCAGCGCAATGGCGCGCTGCCCGTGGTGTGGCGCGCGCTGGGCGTGGCGGTCGTGCTCACGGCGCCCCTGGGCGCGCCCGCGCTGCTGCAGGCGCAGTGGACGACACGCGCGCTACTCGCGGTGCTGGCGCTCGGCGCGTTCGGCACGGCTATCGCCAACGTGGTGATGGCCGTGGCGGCCGGACGGCTCGGCGTCACGCGCGCCTCGGGCAGCGCCTTCATCATTCCCGTGGTGGCCCTGCTGCTCGGCGTGACCGTGCGCGGCGAACGCGTGGCGTCCCTTACTCTCATGGGCGGCGCGCTGTGCCTGGCCGGCGCGTGGCTGCTGCGTCGCGCCACGACACCTTCCTCCACACCTTCCTCCACAACGACCTCCGCACACTTGTCCCCACGCGCCACATCGGCCGCAGGAGCACTGTCATGACCATGCCCCGTGTCGTTCTCGGAACCGCCACCCTCGTAGTGGCCCTCGTCGTTGGTGGGTCGCCGCTCCATGGCCAGTCGACGCCGGCGACGGCAGCTCCGCCCGCACAACCAGCGCCGCCCGCCGTACCGGCCACGCTGAAGGTGCCGCCAGGATTCGCGGTGTCGGTCTTTGCGTCAGGGCTGCAGGGCTCGCGGCTGATGGCCGTGAGTCCTGAAGGGGTTCTGGTCGTGGCCAAGCGGGCCGAGGTGGTGGCGTTGCCCGATGCCAATCACGACGGCGTCGCTGAACCCAAGGTGCTGCTGAGCGGCATGACCTACGCGCACAGCGTGGCGTTCAAGGACGGCTATCTCTACATCGGCACCACGCCCGCGGTGGTGCGCGTGAAGTGGGCGCAAGGCGCGGTGGTCGGTCCAGTGGAAACCTATGTGGAGCTGCCGTCGTCCGCCCCCGCGATGCATACGTCGAGGTCGATCGCCTTCGGACCAGACGGCCGCCTGTACGTGGGCATCGGCTCGTCGTGCAACGTGTGTGTGGAGGGCGACCCGCGGCGCACGACCATTCAGGTGTTCGACGGCCCGGGCAACAAGGGACGCGCGTACGCGTCGGGCTTGCACAACGCCGTGGGTTTCGATTGGGACCCGACCACCAAGCGCATGTGGGCCGCTGACACCGGACAGGAACAGCTCGGCGACGACTATCCACCAGACGAAATCAACCTGATCGAAGACGGCAAGCACTACGGCTTTCCCTACTTCCACGGCAAGAACACGGCGAGCACCGTGCCCGAGCTGAAGGACGCGCCGCGCACACTCGCGGTTGACGACGTCGTGCCACCCGCCTTCGAGCTGCCGGCCCATGCCTCGCCGCTCGGCCTGGCGTTCTACCGCGGCACGCAGTTTCCCGCGGCCTACCGTGATTCGATCTACCTCGCCATCCACGGCTCGTCGGCGCGCTCCACCAAGATCGGCTACTCGGTGATGCGGGTGGTGATGAAGGACGGCCGGCCCGTGGCGAGTGAGGATTTCGTCACCGGCTGGCTGAACGACGGCGTGGTCACCGGCCGCCCCGCCGGAGTCGTGACCGGCGCCGACGGCGCGCTCTACATCTCGGACGACAACAAGGGCTTCATCTACCGCGTGGCGGCGACACAGACGGGAGGCGCGGCGGGACCTGCACCAGCGGCAGCGCCTGGAGCCGCCGTGCGTTCACTGCTGATGCAGCGCCTGCCGGCACTGAACGGCGCCACGCTCGACGCGCGGCTGGTCGAAGTGACCTATGCACCGGGCGGCACGTCAGCGGCCCATCGCCATCCCTGCCCGGTCGTGGGCTACGTGATCGAGGGCGCGCTGCGCATGCAACTGGCCGGACAGCCCGAGCGCATCGTGCGGGCCGGCGAGAGCTTCTACGAGAGCCCGAGCGACATTCACCCCGTATCGGCCAATGCCAGCGTCACGGCGCCGGCGCGGTTCCTCGCGTACTTCACGTGCGACAAGGACACGCCCACGTCGGTGCCGGTGCCGCCCGCGCCTCGCTGAGAACGACTCGGCGGCCGTATCCTGGGCGCATGCCCAAGCGCCCGGGGACCGGCCTCGAACGGCGCGGTCCATTCGAGACGACGCTCTTCCGCTACGCGGGTAAGGGCGCGTGGTTCTTCGCGATCATCCCGCCCGCGGTGGCGCCGCCAACCACGCGGCCGTGGGGACGCACACCCGTGACGGCCACGGTAGACGGCCAGACGTGGCAGACCAGCGTGTGGCGCGACACGAAGTCGAATCGGTCGCTGCTGGCCGTGCCCAAGGTGCGCCGCGGCAGCAAGGGTGACGGCGACACGGTGACGGTGACGTTCGAGTTCGACGCTGACGACGACTGAATCGAGGACGCCCGAGGCCGTTCGACGGTCAGACCCTCCGCCAGCGCGCCCCAGGGCCACGGCCATCAACAGCCACCGCGCCGTCGTCCTTCAGCTGGCGGAGCACGTGTCGCACCATGTCGCGGCTTACGCCCGGACAATCGGCTGCCAGCCCTGAGATCGTGAACGAGCCCATCCGGCGCATCACGGCCTGGCGCACTTGCTCGGTCTTCGAGCAGCCACGGATGCGGATCGTGCATGTCGTCGTGCCAGCCTTGCGAGCTTCGTTCGAGCGTCTCGTAGTACGTCTCGCGTGACTCTTCGATGATGCGCTCGAGGCTCACATACCGACCCACGCGGTAGTCGGCGTGGTACATCAGCAGCTGCGATAGTAGCCGCGCGAGTCGGCCGTTGCCGCCGCGTAAGGGGTGGATGCAAAGGAAGTCGAGCACGGCCAGTGGCACGAGCACGAGCGGATCGCCAAGGGTCTTTGTTTAGCGGGTCCGACCCTGTGTCGCGCAGCGAATCCAATATTTCGTACTTGTACAAATTTCGGGGTACTGGCATAACGGAGCGGTGTCGAGCGAGCGCGCCCCGCGTGACGAGCGGACGCGTGACGAGTTGCTCCAGGAGAATGCGCGGTTGCGCGAGGAACTCGCGCGCGCCGAGCGGACGCGCCGCGATGTCGAACGCGACCGCGATCGACTGCAGCGCCGCCACGACCGCCTGAAGGAGCAGCTCGACGCCGCGCGGCGCGCCGGCTTTCGCCAAGCGGCACCGTTTGCGAAAGCCCGTCGGCAGGGCACGGGCCGCCCGCCCGGGCGTCGTGCCGGTCGGGCGTATGGGCGCCGTGCGCACCGACCGCGGCCCCCGCACATCGACGAGTCGTACGAGGCGCCCGTGCCGCCGGCGTGCCCAGACTGTGGCGGCGCGGTGGCGGTGACGCACACGGCCACCCAGGTGCAGGAGGAGCTGCCGGTGGTGCGTCCCGTCGTGCGTGCGTTTCACGTGCACGTCGGCGCGTGTCGCGCGTGCGGGCGCCGCGTGCAGGGGCGGCATCCGCTGCAGACCTCCGATGCGCTCGGCGCGGCCGGCACGCACCTGGGGCCGCGGGGCGCGACGCTCGCGGTGTGGTGCCACAAGGGGCTCGGCCTGCCCTTGGGCAAGGTGCAGCGGCTGCTGCGCACGCAGTACGGGTTGCACGTCACGCGCGGCGGCCTGGCGCACCTGTGCGCGCGCGTCGCCACCCGCGCGACACCCACCTACGCGGCGTTGTGCGCGGAGATCCGGCGCAGTCCGGTGGTGAGCCCGGATGAAACCGGCTGGAAAATCGGGCGGGTGCTGCACTGGCTCTGGGTCGCGGCCACGTCGAGCACCACGGTCTATCGCATCGCGGCCGGGCGGGGCTTCGACGACGCGGCCGCCCTCCTCGGCGCCGACTTCGCCGGCGTGCTGGTGCGCGATGGGTGGGCGCCGTATCGGCGCTTCACCCACGCGACGCATCAGACGTGCGTCGCCCATCTGCTCCGCCGCTGCCGGCTGCTGCACCTCGATCATCCGCGCTGCGCGCTGCCGTCGCAGATCCAGGCCCTCTTGCGGCAGGCGCTCGCGCTCCGCGACCGGCGCGCCGCCGGCACCGTGTCCCCGCACGGCTTTGCCGTGGCGCGGGGCCGCGTACTGGCCCAGCTCCTCGCCGTGCTGACCACCACGCGCTCGACGGTCCCGGACGTGCGCCGCTTCGCGGCGCATCTCACGACGGAGGCCGCGGCCCTGTTGACGTTTCTGGGCGACCCGACCATCGACGCCACGAACTGGCGCGCCGAGCATGCGATCCGCCCGGCGGTCGTCACGCGCAAAGTCTGCGGGGGCAACCGCACGGTCCGTGGCGCCGAGACGCAACAGATCCTCGCGTCGGTGCTCCGCACGCTCGATCAGCGCGGCCTCGATCCCGCCGACGTCTTCACGCCGCTGCTGCAGGCACGGCAGTCCCTCGTTGCGCCCGCGCTGCAGACGTCGCCGACGTAGACTGACCCGCTAAACAAAGACCGCCAAGGTTCCGGTCAAGCGCAGTCCGGTAGTCGGTCGTCAGACGGTCCATGGCGCCCGGTGTCGCTATGGCGGGGACCGGCGTGAACCGCACACGCCCGGTTCGACCATTCGTGTCGCGTTCGACGATCTCGTTGTCCGCCGGCTTCCACCGGCCGCCGCCATCTGGCAGGTAGCGGTTCAGCACCGCGTGCATCTGCAGCACGATGTTCGCGCGGAAGGACATGTCGGCGTGCGACTCGTGAATCAGCTGCAGCACATCGCTGTGCCGGCGATCTCTTGCTCGCCTCGATCGCGTGGAGTCGTGTGATGCACGACCAATGCTTCGACGCGCCCGGGGCCGGCGACAACGCCCTCGATGCGACTCGACGACTCGGTGGATTCCACCATGGCGTGCGTTCGGAGTTGCTCGAGCTGTTCGGGTAGTGGTGTACGAAGAGCTGCTGGCGGCCACGGGACTCCCCGAGGCTTCTTGTGGTGCTCAGCTCCTCACGGTCGAAGTACAGGGCAGTGAGAAACTCCGCCGAGAATGAAGGCATCGGACCCTCAAGGAAGGGGCAATTGACAGTCGAGATTACCTCTATTCGGTGGCTCCTTACCCTCATTCGCCGAGAAGCCAATCCTAAGCCTGCGTGGGGTAGCCGGCGCAGCCAAGATGCCGGGCATGCGAACAGGACGTCCACGAGGCGTTCCGGCGGCTGCGACCCCTTCGTCCCATTGGCGGGTTGGCCGCGCCGTGATGCTCACCCGCGCTCCTGGAGTCTCTCCAACTCATCTATCCGTCTCTCTCCGGCGTTGTGCCAGACGTGCACGCGCCCGGATAATCGGCGCGCCGGATTCGAGGAGGCCCCATGACCCGACACATCTCGCGCCATCCTTCACTGTTGGTGCTGCTGCTCGCGGCCGTCACGGCCGGCGCCACCGCCCGTCCGGTGGCCGAACAAGCGCCTGCCACCGCCGCCATCGCAAGCGATGCCGACGTGCAGGGCGCCGTGCGCCTCTTCACCGCGTGGCTCGAGGGGCAACTGCTCTACCGGCACCTGCCGGGTGTGGCGGTGGGCGTCGTGGCGGATCAGCAGCTCGTCTGGTCGCAGGGCTTCGGGTTCGCGGACGTGGCGCGGAAAGTGCCGATGACGCCGCAGACGAAGTTCCGGATGGCGTCGCACAGCAAGCTCTTCACGGCCACCGCCGTGATGCAGCTGCGCGAGCAGGGCAAGCTGCGCCTCGACGATCCGGTCTCGACGCACCTGCCGTGGTTCCGCGTGAAGCGCGCGGCCGACGAGGATCCCGAGATCACGATCGAGGAGTTGCTCACGCACAGTTCCGGACTGCCACGCGAGGCTGGATCGCACTGGACGACGTTCGACTTCCCGACCTCCGAGGAACTGCGCGGGTTGATGGCCGACCGCGAGGCGCCCTTCTCGCCCGAGGTCCGGTGGAAGTATTCCAACCTGGCGTACTCGGTGGCGGGGCTCGTGATCGAGGCGGTGAGCGGCCAGCGCTGGGCCGACTACGTGCAGCAGCACATCTACCAGCCGCTCGGCATGACGGCGTCGAGCGTGGACACGAACGTGGCCGGGCTCGCCACCGGCTACAACCGCCTGCTACCCGACAACACGCGCGCCACCAACCCGTTCATCGACGCCAAGGGCATGGCGGCGCCAACCGGCATCACCTCCACGGTGGACGACATGGCCAAGTTCGCGTCGGCCCAGTTCCGCACCGGCCTGTGCCCTGGGGCGGGTCCGATAATCGAGATTCTGTCATCCCCAGACCCTGCTAAAGAGAAACTCGCCCTCACGCCACAACATGATGTGGGCCGGCATTCGGATCAGCACCAGCGGCGTTTCGTCCATCGGGGTGCGTCG
>JANORI010000357.1:0-2658 GCA_031415235.1 Acidobacteriota bacterium
GTGCGCGATCGCGGCACCGGGGTTACTCGCGACCCACGGGACGAGCGCTGGCGCGTCTCGGGCGGTCCGGTCGAGGAGGAGATCCAACCTTCGGACATCGTCGACCGCGCCGAGCAGCTTGGCGAGCTCTTCGAACGAGTCGACACGGATGCGCGCGGGAAACTCGTTGGCGCCGAAGGACTTGTGGTTCATCACGCGGTACTCGACCCTCACGCGCGGCCGAGCAGCGGCCGTCGAGCTGTCCCTACGGAACCGCTCGGCCCAGAGGATGACCTCGTCGAAGTCAGCGAGGAGCTCAGCGGCGGTCGGTGCCTTGACCGGTAGGGCCACGGGCTCCCAGGCGTCCCCCGAGGCGTACGCCCGCAGGTACCGGCCGCTGTCCCACCGCTTCCGCAGCGTTGCAACGAGGTCGTCGAAGCGACTCCACCGTGAGGACATCAGGTCGATGCGCTCCTCGTGGCATCTTGCTCGCGGCGCCGGCGCTGATGCTCCTCGACGGTCAGGCACTGCAACCGCGAGTAGTTGCCGTTGAGGTTGTCGACGAACCCGACCGAGGAGACGTGAGGTTCGATGACCTGGATCTTCTGCAGTGGCGTCACGATCAGGAGCTGCAACCCGAGTCGCGTGAACAAGCCCAGCGCGTAGCGAGTGGAGTCGTCAGATCCGCGTCCGAACGCTTCGTCGATGACGACGAAGCGGAACGCCTTCGAACCGGTCGCGTCCCAATCGAGCTTGAACTGGTACGCGAGCGACGCCGCGAGGATCGTGTACGCGAGCTTCTCTTTCTGGCCACCTGACTTGCCGGCAGAGTCCGTGTAGTTCTCGTATTCGGCGTCGTCGTTGCGCCATCGCTCGGACGCGGAGAAGACGAACCATTGGCGGACGTCGGTGACTCGTCGGGTCCAGTTCCGGTCCTGATCGACGGTTCCTTCTCGACCCTTGAAGCGGTCGATGATGGACTTGACTTGGAGGAACCGGGTTTCGGAATACTGGTCGGAGTCGTTGGTGCCGACGACGTTGCTGGTGCAGGTTCGCAGCTCCTCGCGGAACGCTCGGATCTCGGTGTTCGGCGTTTGGTCAGCGACGAGTCGGATGTAGCGGCCGTCGTTGTAGTCAATGCCGTGGAGTGACTCGTTGATTCGCTTGACTCGATCGCGGATGGTGGTTTCCTGTTTGCCGAGCGCGGCTGAAAGACTCGCTATCTCGCGGATCGTGTTCTCGTTCAGGTAACGCTTGAACTCATGCTCGAACCGAGGAAGGTCGTCGGTCGCGACGCGGTGATGCAACTCGCGGTACTCCCCCGCCGACGCGATGGAGTCATCGAGCTCCGCGGTCTCCTGTGGATACGCGGAACGGAATCTGCCCATGGCGCGGACGACGCGTTGGCTCGCCAAGGCCTGCTTGGAGACGGCGTCGTCCCTGCGCGCGGCGAGGATTACCGCGACGGCTTGCTCAGCGTCGTGGATCGTCGTCAGCTCCATGACGGAGGAACCAGAGCCGGCCGCGATGAGCTCCTCGAGGTGTGGGAACGCGAGCCGAGCGCCGGCAAGCGCTTCGTTGTCTGCCAACAGGCGGTTCACTCGCGCGAGGTCTCTCTCGGCGTTGCTTTGTTTGGCTTCCGCGCCGCCCCGATCCCGTTGGAACTGGTTGAGCTGTTGGGTGAGCGAGTCGATCTCAGCGCGGACGCGTTCCTGCTCGGTGGTGAGCGACATCAGCTCGTCGGACGACGACCGAATTCGATGCGCTTCGGCCCGCAAGTCGGTGATGCGTTGGACGAGGCTCGACCAGTCGAGGTCATCCCAGTTGCTGTATTCGCGAAGGGCGGCGAGCGTCGTGAGCTGGCCAGTGACGGCGCTCCGCTCGGCGACCAGGCGGTCGATCACCGCGTCGAGTTCCTGCTGGCGGGAGTGAAGCGTCTGTGCGTGTTGGATCAGCGCGTTGATTTTCTGTTCGGTCGTCCAGCCGAGCACGTATTCGCGGCGGTCGCCGATCTGGCGGCGGTCGTCCTTCTCGTGACGGTTCCGGTTCTTGACCTGGCCTTGTCGAGTCACCGCCTGATCGGCGGCGCGGAACTCGGCCATCGAGTTCACACAGGCATGGTTGGCTCGTCGGCGAAGCTCGCCGCCCAGCCACGGCTCGAAGGCGGTGTGGGGTTTGATTTCGAGCAAGTCACAGAGCAGGGGGTGCGCGCCTCGGCGCTCTGGTGTTGGCGTCGCGACGTGGTGTTCGGGGACGCGGAAGTAGACGAGTCGGGCGTTGAGATGATGATCGTTGATCCAGGTAGCGACACGGTCGTAGTGCGCGTTGGGGACGAGCACCGACAGTGCGAAGTTCCGCAGGACGCGCTCGGCTGCACCCTCCCAGTCCGTGGCGTCGTCGCGAACTCGGATGAGCTCTCCGGCGAACGACAAATCACTTGCTTCGATGCCGAGGTCGCCACACATCTGCTCCCGCAACTCGAGGCTGCGTCGCGGCAGGTTGCTCTGACGGGTCCGCAAGCTCTGCAGTTCGCCGTTGACGGAGTGGGCTTCGTCGTCAAGCTGACGCTTCTCGTGACGGTGTTCGACCAGGCTGTTTTCGATGTCGGTGTCACGATCGCGGAGCTCCCCATCACGAGCTTCGGCGCGTTCCCAAGTCGCGCGGAACTGCGCGGCGACC
>JANORI010000358.1:0-1803 GCA_031415235.1 Acidobacteriota bacterium
GCCGATGTAGGCCTGACTGCTGAAGGGCGTGTTCGTGAGCAGCAGCGCGCCGACCACGCCGATGGCGGCCAGGGGAATCGAGAACATGATGATGAAGGGGTCGCGCAGCGACTCGTACTGCGACGCCATCACGGTGTAGACCAGCAGGATGGCGAGCACCAGCACCAGGAGCAGTTCCTGAAAGGCGCGGGCCTGCTCCTCGACCTCGTTGCCGAAGCCGACTTCGAAGTCCTTCGGCAGAGCGAGTTCGGGCAAGCGTGCCTGCACGTTGGCGACCGCTTCACTGAGGGTCACCTCGACTTCGGCGTTGACTCGCGTGATGCGCTCCTGGTTCTTGCGATCGATCTGCGTCGGGCCGGTGTCGCGGTCGACGACCATCACGTTCTTGGCTGGCAGCACGCGTCCACCCGGCGTGCTGAGCAACACGTCGCCGACCGACGAGATCTCGTCGCGGTCTTCTTCGCGCAGGCGCACGACGATCGGGTATTCGTTGCCGGCTTCGCGGAACATCGCCGCCTGCGTGCCGGCCACATTGGTGCGAATGGTGTTGGCGACGCCGGTGACCGTCATGCCGAGCATGGCCGCCTTGTCGCGATCGACGCGCACGGCCAGCTCGGGCCGGCCTTCGTCTCGACCCAGCCGCGAGTCGGCGATGCCGGCCGTGGTGTCGAGCAGGGCCTTGAGATCCTGCGCCACCTGCTTGGCCTGATCCAGTTCGTGGCCGCGGATTTCGACCGACAGGCGGCTCCCGTCGCCGCCACCGCCACGCATCATCATCATCTGCCCGCCGGAGGCGCGCGTGCGCACGATCACGCCGGGCAGGCCCGAGAGCTGCCGGCGCAGGTCCATGGCGATCTGGTCGCTCGGCCGCGTGCGTTCGTCCTTGGGCACGAGCCGCACCGTGATGTTGCCGCGATTGGTGGAGCTGTTGCCCCACCCGCCCCCGCCGCCCCCTCCCGCCTGCGTGATTAGCATGGTGGCCTCGGGCGTGCCCTGGCGAATCGCGTCCTCGAGGCGTACCAGGACCGACTCGGTCGACTCGATGCGCGTGCCGACGGCGAGTTCGGCATCCACCGTGACCTCGCCCTCGTCGGTGGTCGGCTGGAACTCGTAGTTGACGCGCTGGCCGAGCACGACGGCGGCCACGAACAGCGCCACGCCCACGGCGAACACCGTCGGACGATGCTGCAGCGCGGCGTGCAGGGCGCGCGCATAGAGATGGTCGATGCCGTTCAGCACGCGGTCACTGAGCCGGTAGATGACGCCGAGGATGCCGCGGCGCGATTCGGCCGGTGGCGCCAGGCGCAGCAGGCGTGAGCACAACACCGGCACGATGGTCACGGCCACGAACAGCGACATGGCCAGCGAGAACGAGACCACCGCGGCGAGCTGGCCGAACGTGACGCTCGACACGCCGGTGAGGAACAGCATCGGCACGAACACGGCGATGTGCGTGAGTGTGGAGGCGAGAATGGCGCTCCACACTTCCTCCGCGCCGTCGATGGCGGCCGTCATGCCGTCCTTGCCCATTTCGAGGTGACGATACGTGTTCTCGAGCACGACGATGGCGGCATCGACGATCATGCCGATGCCGAGCGCCAAGCCGCCGAAGGTGAGGGTGTTGAGCGTGTAGCCGCCGAAGTAGAGCAGGGAGAACGTGCCGATGACCGAAATGGGAATCGACGTGCAGATAATCACAGTGGAGCGCACGTCTCGGAGGAACGCAAAGATCACCAGGACCACCAGCAGACTGCCGAGCAGGGCATGCTCCTGCACGCTGCCGATCGAGCGCTGGATGTAGAT
>JANORI010000359.1:0-4502 GCA_031415235.1 Acidobacteriota bacterium
GCGGCGCCAGCTTCATCAGCACGTTCATCATCTTGAAGAACACGTGCGAGCTCGTCTCGATCACCGCGTGGACGGCGTTGCCCTCCTTGCCCAGGTGGGTCATGGCGTAGCCGAAGAGCACCGCCACGAAGAGCACCTGCAGCAGGTCGCCCGAGCCCGTGAAGGCATCCAAGAACGTGCGCGGAATGATGTGCAGCACGAAATCGGTGGTCGTCTGATTGGCCGCCACCCTCGCGTAGTCGGCGACGGCCTTGCCGTCGAGCGCGGCCGGATCCACATTGAAGCCCGCTCCGGGGCGCAGCACGTTGGCCACGAGGAGGCCGATGGCCAGCGCGAAGGTCGAGACGACCTCGAAGTAGAGCAGCGCCTTGCCGCCCACGCGCCCCACCTTCTTCATGTCGCCCGCGCCGGCGATGCCGAGCACCACCGTGCAGAAGATGATCGGGCTGATGAGCATCTTGACCAGGGCGATGAACCCGTCGCCAAGCGGCTTGAGCGCCACGCCCGCCTCGGGACGGACGTAGCCGAGCGTGCCGCCCGCGAGAATCGCGAGGAGCACCCAGAAGTAGAGGTGTCCGGTCAGTCGGGTCAGGTTCACAGTACCTTCGCCCGCCGCATCACCGCTTCGCTCTTCGCCTTGATCTCGCGTGCGACCTCGAAGGGATCGCCCTGCTGAAATTTCGGCAGGAAGAGTTCTACCGAGAGCGGGCCGGCGTAGCCCACCACGGCGAGCTTCTGCAGGATGGCGATGAGTGGCGTCACGCCGTCGCCGGGGATGACGCGAGTGGTCGAGTCGAGCATCTCCCTGGGCATGTCGGGCACGTCCTGGAAGTGCACGTGCTTGATCTCGCCAGGCCGCACTGTGTCGAGGTCTTCCAGTTTGTTGAGGCCCGACCAGAAGTGATAGCAATCAAAGAGCGGGCCCACGTTGGGCTGCGCCGCGGCGCGCGTGATCGACAACAGCGTCGTCAGCGTCGAGGCAAAGGTCGACGTGCGCACGAACTCGAACATCGCCGTCAGCCTGAACTGGCGGGCCGCCTCGCCCACGTCGCGCACGTTGTCCGCCGCCGCCTTGTAATCGTCGGGCGTCGGCTTGATGGTGGACGCCGTCGTGGAATAGATGTGCGTGAGGCCGAGCGTGGCCCACATCTCGCAGCGTTCCTTGAAACGGTCGAGCGACGCGGCCCGCGTGGGACTTGGGTCGATGAGCCCCGTGACACCACACGCACCGGACACCGGCGTCACGCCCAAGTCGGTGAACACGCGGCGAGCCGCGGCGATCGAGTCGGTCTTCAGGAACTCGTCAAGCAGGGTGTTGGTGATCTCGACCTGTGTGATCCCGGCCTTGGCCCACCCTTCGAGCGACGCCCGGAATCCGGCCCAGGCCGAGGTGTTCTGGTGCAGGGCCAGCGTCATCTTTCCGGGCGCCGTGGCAGCGGCGAGCGGGGCGAGCAGGGCGGCGGGCGTCAGGAACATCTGTCGTCTGGAAAGCATGGCGTCCTCTGAGTCGAGTCGCCTCGATTCTAGTCGAGCAGGATGCCTGCCCCTCGGAAATCCGGGGCCGTGCCGGCACGCGACCCGCGTCTACGGGACCAGCTTGAACAGGCGGCCGTTGCTGCCGTCGGTCAGGATGAACAGCGCGCCGTCGGGGCCTTGCCGCACGTCACGCACGGCCTCCTTCTGGCCCGTGAGCAGACGTTCCTCACCCGTCACCTTCTCGCCGTCGAGCGAGAGGCGCACGAGGTCGCGGGTGCCGTGCCCGCCCACAAACAGGCTGCCCTTCCACGCCGGAAAGAGGTCGGCGGTGTAGAACGCCATGCCGCTTGGTCCAACGATCGGGTCCCAATAGTAGAGCGGCTGTTCCATGCCAGCCTGCTGCTGGATGCCGCCGGTGATGGTCCCACCGCGATACTCGATGCCGTAGGCAATCGTCGGCCAGCCGTAGTCCTTGCCCTTGCGTGCGATGTTGATTTCGTCGCCGCCGCGCGTGCCATGCTCCACTTCCCACAGCTCGCCCGTGGTGGGATGCAGCGCCGCCGACTGAATGTTGCGGTGGCCCAAGGACCATATCGCCGGCGGCACGCCGGCCTTTCCAACAAACGGGTTGTCCTTCGGAATCGAGCCGTCGGCGTTGATCCGCGCGATTTTGCCGATCAGGCCATCCATCCGCTGCGCCTGCATGCGGCCCTCCGTGATCGAGCGGTCGCCCATCGTGATGAAGAGCGTGCCGTCGCGTCCCCACACGAGCCGGCTCCCGAAGTGGAACGTGGATGCGAGTGACGGCGCCTGGTGGAAGATCACCTGCACGTCGTCTATCCGGGGCCGTGGGCCGTCCACGAGCTTGCCGCGCGCGACCGCGGTGTTGTTGGCGCCGGCCTCACGCGGCTCGGAGTAGCTCCAGTAGATGAGGCCGTTGTTCTCGAACGCAGGGTCGAGCGCCACATCGAGCAGACCGCCCTGATTGCGGCCGTCCACGATGGGCAGGCCCGCCACCGGCTCGGACTTCACGCCGTCCGCACCAACGATCCGCAAGCGGCCGGGCCGTTCGGTGACGAGCATCTTGCCGCCGGGCAGGAACGCGACGCCCCAGGGATTCTGCAGCCCATCGACGACCGGGACGACTCTGAAGGCGACGTTGAGCTTCTTCTCGGGCGCCCGGGTCTGCCCGGCAAACGCCGGTTTTTGAGCCGGGTCGTTGGGCGACCGGGGATCGACACCCGGCCACTGTCCGCCCTCCTGCGCAAAGCACGCGGTGCTGACCAGGACACATCCGAAGGCGGCAAGGACGATACGATTCATGCAGCTGGGCTCCTCCGCCCATCGTAGTTCAATCGGCCGCCAGCGCGACGCAGGGCTCACCGCGTCGGCTTGCTGAGCACGAACCAGACATACCCCGTCAGGAATTCCCGAAGCCAGGGTACGCCCAGCAGCGAAGCGCTCCAGGCGGCATAACGCGACCCGAACGGCACCAGATGCGTGTCGTGCGCCAGCCCCGAGGCACGGAAGTCGCGCTCGAAGTCGGCGATCAGGTACTTGTTGAGATAGTCGGTCGAGATTCCCGTGGCCGTGTACTTGTCGTCGCGCTTTCGGCCAGTCGCATCCAGATCGTACATCGTCGGCACGTACCAGTCGCTCAGGTAGACGCGGCGGCACACGGCCATCAGCGTACGTTCCGACACAATCATGTGGGCCCAGGGCACGGGCATTGCCGACCAGAGGTGCGGTGCAAACGGATGGCGCCAGCCCCAGGTGCCGATGAGCACCTGGCCACCGGGCGCGAGCACGCGCGCGAGCTCCTGAAGCACGGCCGGCACGCGCGCGACGTGTTCGAACACGTCGTAGCTGATGACCGTGTCGATGCTGGCGTCGGCAAGAGGGATGGTGGTGGCTGTGCCCAATTGAAAGGAGATGGCTTCGTGCAGCCGCAGTCGCCGGGCGCGTGCGATGGCTTCGGCATCGATGTCCACGCCCCACACCTGCGTGGCGCCGTGCGCGAGGAAGCCAACCGACATCGCGCCGCCGTGGCAGCCAAAGTCGAGCACGCGCTTGCCTCGAAGCGGCACGCCGTAGCGCCTCGCGGCCTCGAGCACCCGGGTGATCTCGGTCGACCGGTAGCCGTCTTGAGCATCGACGTCGGTGAGCGCCGCCTTCATCTCCGACGAATGCGCCACTTGCGTGCGGCTGAATATTCGAGCCAGCCTCAAAAGCGCGAGTTCTGTGACCTTCATGTTGCACCCATGACTCTAACAGGGGTCGTGCCCACTGTCACCGCACCGGCAGCGCAAACACCGGTTCCTCGGTCACGAGGCGCGACGGAACGTGTACGCTGAGCCTCCGCAACCCAAAGAACGCCAACAGCAGGCCGGTCAGAAGAAAGGGCGCCATCACGAAGTAGACGAGCCAGGTGTCCCTGCCGTCCTGACGCGCGAGATACACGAAAGTGCCAGACAGGCCCAGGGCCCCCACCGCCGCGGCGGCCATTCCCACGTAAATGCCCGGCATGAACGACTTGATTCGCATCCGAACTCCTGTCTCCGATCGCGGCTGCGCGCCGCGGCCTCCGAGAGACCACGGCCCATGAAAACGAAGAGGGCGGAACCAGCCGGTTCCGCCCTCTCGTCGTTTTGTGTGGACGCGCCGCGTGCTATTGCTGGCGGCCCTGCACCGTGGTCGTGCGTTCGCTCTCGGGCAACGCCAGCGAGATGTACTCGCCACGGTAATTGCCGCCGCTCACGCCCACGACGATGTACTGCTTGCCGTTGAGCGAGTAGGTCATCGGCATGCCGACCACCGGGGCTGGCAGCAATACCTCGCCGACCTGGGCGCCCGTCTGCTTGTTGTACGCCCGGAGCATCGCGCCCCGGCCGCGGCCGGGCGTCGAGGTGAACTGCGGATCGCCGGCAATCACCAGCGTCTTGGTGACGAGCACGCCGACGCTGCCGTTCTGGCCGGTCTTGCCGAGGTTCATGCCCTTCAGCACCGGGTTGTCACGAATCGCGTCG
>JANORI010000360.1:0-9967 GCA_031415235.1 Acidobacteriota bacterium
TCCCAGCACGTCGAGATGCGCACATGGGACAGCCCGTTGCCGCGCATGCGGGCAAACACGTTCAGCTCGAGCACGCGCACGCCCAGGTAGTGCGCCTTGACCAGCATCTCGGGGTCGAGCAGCCAGTTGGTGGACGAGAGCTGCATGGCCTGCATCACCTCGCGGCGCATCAGCCGCGGCTGGCCATTGACGTCGAGCGAGCCCAGGCGTGGCCACAGGCTCCAGACGAAGCCGTTGTAGCCGACCGAAATGATCTTGCGGAGGAAGCCGTCCATGCGGAACCGTCGGCGCACTTTCGCCACGATCATGCCGTCGGTGGGAAACGCGGCCTCGTAGAGCCGCACCAGGTCTTCCGCGTCGACCTGCCCGTCGGCCGCCACGCTGCCGACCCAGGAGGCCGTGGTCTTGGGATAGCCCTGCAGGATGCCATTGCCAAAGCCGACGTTGGTGGCCACTTGCACCGGCACCACCTGCGGATGCGCCGCGGCGAACTCCTGAATGAGGCTCCACGTGCGGTCGCGCGAGCCGTTGTCGACCAGGATGAGCTCCAGCCGGTAGTGCTCGCGCTCGAACGCGCGCAGCAGGCGCGGCACCGTGTACGGGAGGCTCTCCTCCTCGTTGTAACACGGCATGACAAGTGAGAGATGCGGTTCGATCGCCATGGATACGGTGCTCGCTCGGTCAGCGTCGGAACGGGCCGCGGCGCCTCAGTGGGCCGCCAGAGCGTGCACGCGGCGCTCGAGCGCTGCGAGTTCCGGCGCGCCCGGGGACGTCGTGCGCAGCACGTCGAGCAGCCCGGCCAGTGTCTGGTGGTGCACTTTGCGGTTGTGGAACTTCGACGCGTAGATGTCGACCGTGTCGACGCCGCGTTCCGTGTTCACGAACCTGGCCAGGTGCGGCAGGGCCTCGTCGATGCGGCCCGAGAGCAGGACGGCCAGGTAGTTGGCCCAGTTCAGGATCGAATACGGCGGGCAGTCGGTGGGCGCGGTGGCCAGGCCCAGGAACGCCGCGGCCTCGAGATGCGGGGCCTTCAGCGTGGGCCCGTCGGCGCGCGCCAGCCCCGCACGCAGCGTGGCCAGCGGATCGCCGAGCACGCGCACCTGCGACGGCAGGAAGCCCGTGAGCGGGAAAAAGCGGATGTCGCAGCTCACGCGGCGGCGCGGTCCAGGATTGCTGCTCGAGTGCAACAGCAACGAGTTGAAGATCACGCACGTGCCCACCTCGGCCTGCACGTCGATGGGCGGGCCGAAGGCCAGCAGGCGCGGGTCGTCGAGCTTCAGCCACTGGTGGCAGAGCAGTCCGTGGCGATGGCTGCCAGGATAGATACGCAGGTTCCAGTCCTGGCACGAGTTGAGAGGCGTCCACAGCGTGACGCCGCAAGGGCTCGTGGGGATGGCGGCGCCGGCGAAATCCTGGTGAATCAGGTACTGGCCCTGCACTTCGAGATACTGCGCGTGTGGGTCGTAGCCGCCGTGATCGACGGCCTTCACTTCTCCACCCTTGAACTGACCGTGAAACGTCGTGCTCACATGCAGCATGCCGCCAATCAGCCGGGCGAAGACGGCTTCCAGGTTGCCGAGCAAGGCCGCGGCAAGCGGCGGTGCGCTCTCGATGCGCGACATGCGCTGCCGCGTTTCGACCGGCAGGATCATCGGCGGGCTGTCGGCGTCGAGGATGGCGTCAAGGTCGGCCAGCGATACCTGCAGGCGCTCGGCAACGAGCGGCTTGAAGTGACGCGTGACGGCCTCGTGCACGCCCTCGACCATGAAGAACCCGTGTTCTTCGTAATGGCGAGCGGCGGCTTCGAGCGTCGCCCCTGTGAGGTCTGTGTAACTGAAGCGCATGGGTCTCTCCATTAGCAAGTCTGAGGCCAATAAGACTACGGAGTCGAAGTTCCGGGCAAGCTGCGCAGAAACGCATCGGTGGCGCGCACGCCCGTGGCCACGTCCGTGCCTGGAACCCAGCCGAACCATTGACGGGCGCGGACGACGGCCACGTCGTCGTGGGCCATGTCGTCGCTCCTGGTGGGGAGTGCGCCAAATTTGAAGCGCCCGGGCTCCATCCCCAGGGCGGATTCCGCCAGTGCGACGAACTCCCGCACGCTGTGCAGGCGCCCGGTCGCCAGATTCACCGTCGCCCAGTCCGGCAGAGGGCTCGTCGCGGCCCGCACGAAACCCTCGGCGATGTCACCCACGTACGTGAAGTCTCGCCGCTGGTAGCCATTGGTCATAGGGATCGGGGCTGTTGACGTTCGCGCCAGGCGGATCGACGGCAGTAGACGGCCATCGTGTTCGCCGGGTCCATACACGGTGAAAAGCCGCGCAGTCGCGGCCCGCACGGCGCCCGCGACGACCGCGGCCTCGAGGACACGCGTGCGGCCAGCTTGGTCTGGCCGTAGACCGTGGTGGCACTGGTGGGACCGTCTTCCTCGAGATGTCCGCCGACCACCCCGTATTCGAGCGCCGACCCCGCGTGCAGCAGCGACAGCCCTGGCCATGACGGCTCCACGTGCGCCGAGACGTGCTCGATCAGTCGCGACACCAGATCCAGATTGATGGCGGTCGCCAGCTGCGCGTCGGTCTCGCGACGGTCCACGCCGTAGCCCGCGAGGTTGCAGGTCAGGTGCGGACGCGCGTCGCTCATGAGCGCCTGCAGATCACCAGCGCGCAGCACGTCGACCTCGGCCACGGTGCCGGCGATGCCGTAGTCGGCGGCTACACCCGCTGCCGCCGCGCGGTCGCGCGCGGCCAGCCATACCTGCGCACCGGCCTGGGCCATGGCGCGAGCCACCCAGCGACCGATGAAGCCCGTGGCGCCGAGCACCACCACGCGCCGTCCGCCGAGGGGCAGGGGCAAGGTCATTGGCCCGCCTGCGCTGGCAGCGGCGCACCGGGGACGATCGGTCCCGCCACCACGCGAAAGCCGTCGCCCGTCTTCGTGGGACCGTCGAGAATCCAGAGCGGGCGGTCGGGGAACGCCTGCCGCAGTGCGGCCAGCGTCTCGGCGTCGCGATTCCAGGCATAGATCGGCACGGCCGCGGTCCAGTCGAGCGGGTTGTAGGTGGACGCTGAGGCGTAGTCAGGATGGTCGTTGCCGTTGACGACCACGAGCGCCCGGCCGAACGCATGGTCGCGGGCGAGCTGACGAATGTCCGGGCGCATGCCCCGGAAGTGAAAATACTTGTCAGTGGCGCGCCACGGCACGAAGGTGACGAGGGCCACCGCGGTGGCGACGCTGGCCATCACCGTGCCCATGCGCCGCTCTGCACCGGTCAGCGCGTCGAAGGCGAGGATGCCGCGCACCGTGAGCGCCAACAGCGGCGGCAGCGCCAGGTACCAGTAGCGCGCGCCGAAGTCCGGTCCGCCCGAGAAGTAGTTGGCGAAGTACGCCGCCCACACGATCGCCATCACCCCGAGCAGCGCGCGGTCGGTGCGGCCGAGTCGCGCACCGAGCAGCAGGAACGCCACGAACCCGAGCGATCCTGCGCCCCATCCGAACAGTTCCGCCTGCGTGGCGGTGAGATTCAGGTTGGTGTTGATGATGCCGTCAATGGCATCGTGGCCAGGACGCGGATCGAGCGCCCAGCCCATGCCACGATTGGCACCAAACCCGTAGTCGTTCGACCCTGGCGCGAAGTAGCGGTCGTTGTATTCCATGATCGGGAAGCGACTGCCCCGCCCGGTGAAGTGCGCGTTGTACGGCAATAGCAGAGCGGCCACGGCGACGGCGCCGGCGACGAGTCCGGCGGTGGCCGGGAAGCGCAGGCGAGGCGCCCCGAGGCCAATTGCCAAGAGGCCCATCGCGAGCGCTGCAATCAGCGCATCGAGCTGCCGGACGATGGCCAGGAAGCCCAGGGCTCCCCCCGCCAGCCAGGCCCACACCGCCTGGTCTGTGCGCCGCGCGCGCTCCACGCCGAGCGCCGCCAGCAGCGCAGTGGCGAGCGTGGCCGGCTGGGGCATGTAGCTCATGCCCAAAAAGAGCTGCCAGGGGGAGGCCGCCAGCAGCAGCACCCCGAACTGGCGGGTGCGGCGTCCGTACCAGCCGTGTAACAGGATCGCGATGAAGAGCAGATTCGCGCCCGACAGCAGCGGGTTCACCCAGTGCTCGGCACCCACGGTCGCACCAACGGCCAGCACGGCGGGCCATCCCGGCGGCACCACGCTGTACCAGCCTTGGGGAGACGCGGTGGTGAGGTAGTTCTCGAACGCGCGATGGACCGGCGGCACGTCGATCGTGATCTTGCCCAAGGCGAGATAGCGCGCCTGAAAGAGGTACTGCACTTCGTCGGGCACGTGGGGATGGCGCTCGTACACGAACTGGTTCAAGGCCAGGCAGGCGACCACGACCAGGGCGGCCGCGGTCCACTCGAAGGCGCCCAATGCCGGGCCGGTACGATCGGCGCGCTCGACCACCGTCGGTCGTGCCGGCGCGGCCAGCGCGGCGAGTCCCAGCGTGGCAAGTTGCAAGAGCGCAATCACGCCCGCCGTGACCAGTTCGCGCGCATACATCGCGATGTCACGGCCGACCGTGGCGCTCAGCGCTCCCACTGCCGCCACACAAAGCAGCGCCCGCAGCCACCCGATGGACCCGGTGACACCCGCCGCCAGGCGCGCGGCCCGTTGGCCCCGCCAACCCGCAGTCACGAGCGCGGCCTGCGCCACCAGCACCGGCAGCGGCCATGGCGTATCGAGCAGGTGTGCCCAGTCGAGGTAGTGCTGATAGCGCACGCCGTGGCCCGCCTGCACCAACTCGAGGCTGGCAGCCGATCCGGCCACGGCCAGCGCAGCCCAGCGGCCGGTCGCCGCCCACGGTCGCGTCGCCGTCAGCCCCACCGCGAGCGCGGCGGCAAGCCCCGCCAGACCGAGTCGTGCCCACGGCACGAGTCCGGTCAGTTCAAGAGCAGGCGCCGTAACGGCCACAGCCAGGCCGCACGCCAGCGCCGCCAGCAGGTGTCGCTCGTACTGAGACATGAAGAGGCCTTCGGACTATCGTCCTGTCGCCGATGAGATTGTAGTACAAGCGCTTCTCCGGCTGGCGCTGCGCGCGCCGGAGTGCCTCGTGGCGTGTCGTGCCGTGCAGCGCCTGCGGCGCTGAAGCGCTGCGCGGCTGGGCCGATTCCCAACCAGGGATTCGTCCGCGGTGAAACAGTCTCGTCTTCCATTGCTCGGCGCCACTTCTACCCGGCGCGCGACCCGCATTGTCACCGCGACGCCACCGCGGGCGCGCACGCGCACGGCCGCCGTGCCCCTGCCTCGGGCGAGACGCACCTCGGCCGCGCCATCCACACCGTGCCGCCCCGTGGTCGTGGCCACGGCCGATCCCTCGCTGACCCGCATGCTCGCCTTCGCGCTCGACCAGGCCCGCCTGCCCCACGTGGCGTTCCGATCGGGCACGGCCCTGCTGCGGGAACTGCTCGCCATGCCGGTAGGCCCTCATCCCACGGTCGTGGTACTCGACGTGGATCTGCCGGGCGTGGACGGGCACGCGATTCTCGAGCGGCTCGGCGTCGAGCGGCCCAACACGTTCCTGATCGTCGTGCTGTCGTCGCACGCCGACGAGTCGGTGCAAGTGCGATCGCTGCTGGCCGGAGCGCTCGACCATCTAGCCAAGCCCTTCAACGTACGCGTGCTGATGGCGAAGTTGCTGCGCTGGACGGCCATCTCGATGCGCTGCGAGGCGTCTTTGTGACCCTCGACACGCTGGTGGTCGCGCTGATCGTGGAAGGCACCCTCATCCTGGTGTGTCTGCTCGTGCTCGTCCTGCTGCGCCTGTACCTGGCGGCCAGGGCGCGGGCGGTCGAGGCCGGTGTCCGGCTGCTCGAGCCCGCACTGCACGGGTGGCTCGTGCAAAACGCCGACGTGCATCAGATTGTCGAGCTGCTGAGACGCCTGGCACCCGGCGTGGCGTTCCGCAGCGTGGCCCGGCTGGCCACGCCATACCTCACACTCGAGCGCCAGCAGACCCTGGCGCCGCTACTGCGCCACGAGACCTGGGTGCGCGAGATGCTGCGCCATGGGCAGTCGCGGCTGTGGTGGCGCCGGTTCGACGCCGCGCGTCTGCTGTCGATCGTGGGAGGCGAGGGCGACCAGGCACTCATCGCCGCGCTGCTCCACGACCGCAGCGCGGCCGTGCGCCTGGTGGCCATCGACGCCGCCGCGCGCCTGGGCGGAGCGCTGGTCGACATCGAGCTCGACGGGCTGCCGCTGCGCCAGGACGCCGTGCAGGCGTATCAGCTCGCGGCGCTGGCGCGGTATCCGGGCGTGGGCGCGGCCGCGCTGCTTCCCCGCCTGCTCCCCGATGCCCCGCCCGACTCGCTCAACGCGTGGATCGACGCTTCGGGTGCGCTGGCCAGTCCCGAGGCGCTGACCCGCGTGCGCGCGCTGTCGTCGCATCCCCGCGCCGAAGTGCGGCTGCACGTGGCGCGTGCCCTGCGCCGGCTGGCGGAGCCGGACACCGTGCCCGTGCTGCTCGCGCTGCTGGCTGACGCCGACTGGCGCGTGCGCGCCCAGGCCGCGCGCGCCCTTGGCGCGCTCCGGGTCATTCAGGCCACCTCGGCGCTCGCCGAGGCGGTACGTGATCGCTCGTGGTGGGTGCGCTACCGGGCCGCGCTGGCCCTGGCGCAGATCGGCGGCGACGCGCGAGAGGCGCTGCTGGTCGTCACGCGAGGCGAAGACGCACTGGCACGCGACATGTCGATTCTGGTGGCGGGACTGTCGTCGGCCGCGGTCGTCGAGATGTCGGAGGTGTAGACATGGAGGCGCTCGTTCCCGACTGGCTTCCCGCCGCCGTCCGGTTCGCCGACCTCGGCATCCTCTGGTACATGTTCCTCGTCAACTCGTTCTTCGCGTTGCTGCTCGCACTCGCCGCCCCGCAGCTCTTCGCGCACTGGCGCTTCGGCAGTGAGGACGTGCTGGCGCGCAGCCTCACCTCGTCGGCCGTGCCGCGCGTGAGCATTCTCGTGCCGGCGCACAACGAGTCGGTGTCGATCGTCGACAGCCTGCGGTCGTTGCTCACGCTGCAGTACCCGTACTACGAGGTCGTGCTCGTGAACGACGGATCGACCGACGACACGCTTCAGAAGCTGCACGACGCCTACGACCTGTACGAAGTGCCCCCTGCGGTGATGCGGCGTCTGCGCACCGAGCGAGTGAAGGCGTACTACCGCTCGCGCACGTGGTCAAAGCTCCTGGTCGTCGACAAGCTGAACGGCGGCAAGGCCGACTCCCTCAACGTGGCCCTCGACGCCGCGCGCTTTCCGTACGTGCTGGCTTGCGACGCCGACACGCTCATCGAGCCAGACGCGCTGCTGCGACTCGCGCGGCCGTTTCTGTTCGATCAGAAGATCGCGGCGGTCGGCGGCACGATTCGCGTCGTGAACTCGTGCACGGTCGACGATGGCCGGGTGGTCGACGCCCGCGTGGATGGACGGTGGCTGTCGGGGATCCAGACGGTCGAGTACCTGCGCGCATTCCTGTTCGGACGGCTGGGCTGGAACCTGCTCGGCGGCAACCTGATCATCTCCGGGGCGTTCGGGCTCTTCCGTCGCGACTACCTCACCGAGATCCTGGGCTACGCCACAAGCACCGTCACCGAGGACTTCGAGCTGATCGTGCGCCTGCAGCGCTACCTGAAGGAACACAACAAGCCCGGCAAGGTCGTGTTCATCCCCGACCCCGTCGCCTGGACCGAGGTCCCCACGTCGGTGGCCGTGTTCGGCCGTCAGCGCGAACGCTGGCATCGGGGACTCATCGCCACGATGGTGGCGCACCGCACCGTGCTCTTCAATCCGCGCTACGGCGCGATGGGGCTCATCGCCATGCCGTACTTCCTGATCGCGGAGATGCTCGCCCCTCTGGTGGAGGCCCTCGGCCTGGTGATCACGGTGCTGTGCACGCTCACCGGCGTGCTCTCACCAGGGTTCGCTCTGGCGTTCTTCGCCACGGCGTATCTCTTCGGCACGCTGCTCTCACTGGCCGCCATCCTGATGGAAGAGGTGAGCTTCCATCGATACCGGCGCACGAGCGACACATTGCGGCTGGTGTTCTTTGCGTTTATCGAGCCGTTCGGCTACCGCCAGGTGACCGTGTGGTTCCGCCTCAAGGCCTTCGTGCGCTACCTGCAGGGCGACCACTCGTGGGGGCGCATGAAGCGCGAGGGCTTCGCGGCCACGCCCCGCGGGGCGCAGGGCTAGGGCTGACCGCTCGACAACGACACACCCAACTCGGCGGCGCCGCGTTTGAACAGGTCGAGGATGCGCCCGTTCGAGCGGAAGTCGTCGAGGATGGCGGCCCGACGGCTGGTCCGCAGGTCCCCGATCACGTAGGCCAGCACGGCGGCCATCACGATGCCTTCTTCCGTGCGCGTGGCCTCGAACCGGCGGCGGTGTGCCTGCAGGACCTGCTCGAACGAGGCGTCGTGCCATCGCTGCACGCCCGCCTCGAGCTGCAGAAAGGCCTCCAGCGCATCGGTGAAAGGCGCGCCGGCCGGCCGGTGCCAGAAGGCCATGTCGTCGCCGAACTCCGGTACGCGCATCGGCAGGTAGAGATTCGCGAGCGCCGGCACCTGACGCGTCAGCGCGGGATTGAAGCGCAGCACTTCGGCCGCCGTGAGGTGCGTTCGGCTGGTGATCGCGCCCATCGGAATGGGGGTGGCGGCACGCGTAGCGAAGATGCGCTCCTGCGGCACTTCGTTACGAATCCGTGTCACCACCTGCGGCGCAACCATTGGCACAGACCAAGGGCGTTGGCGCGCGACCGCGCGGTGCCCTTCAATCCGGATTCGAGAATGGCCTGGGACAACCCGACGTCGGCAGGCACGCCGAAACGCTCGTAGATGACGCTCCACTCCGCCAGGAAGGGGCCAAAGATCGGCACGTTCGGCAGCAGGAACTGCCCGCGGGTGGGATTGTGCAGCACGGGGCCCGTCGTGGGCGTGAGCCGGCGCACCACGAGAGCGCGCCGGTCGTCGAGTCGCGCGGGCCAGATGGTGCCTGAGAGCGACGGGGCCAGGGTGGGATCGGCCCACACCGCCTCGCGCCCCCAATCGCCCTTCGACGGGAAGGTCGCAATCAGCCGGCCGTCACGCTCGGTGCCAAAGACGATGCGGCCATCGGGAGTGGAGAAAATGTGTTGCCAGAACGGATAGGCCGGCCGAAAGGCCTGTACGACCGCCACGTCGGCCTGCAGGCGCGCGGCAACGCGGCTGTGCGGCTCAGCACCCATCGCAGGTGTGAGGAGCACGGTGAGCGCGACCGTGAGCAACACATGACGGAGCGGGTGGCAGGGGTCCACGGTTCGCCTGTGCCAATCTACCGCATGTTCTCCGTGGTCACGCATGCGGTTCGCCGCATCCGGCGTATGCTCCTCGGCGACCATGGCGTTCCTTCTGGCACTCGGTGGACTCAGCCTGCTGCTCGCGTCCGGACTTGCGCTGCGTGTGGCCGTCCCCGCGCTCGCGCGCCTGCTGCTGCCGGTGTCGCTCATGCCGTAGATGCCGCCGCCGACCACGACGAACTCCGCCCGCACTGTATCGCTCCTCGGACCCGCCGTCGCGCCGTGACCGGCCGCTACTTGCGTGGCTTGCGCGGCATCTGCACGCGCGTGTCAGGCACGAAGTGCTCCCGCGCCGGCATCTTCACGGCAGCCAGCGTCGTCTTGTCCATCACCGCGTCGGCGGCGATGAGCTCGTTGGCGCTCAGCAAGAACGCCGTGAGCGCATAGACCTCGTTGTCTGTGAGCGAGCCGGGCGCGGTGGTCGGCATGGCGCGCCGCACGTAGTCGAACACGGTCGTGGCATAGGGCCAGTAGTTGCCGATCGTGTGCGGCAGCGTCGGGTCCTGCGAGAACGGGAAGCCGGTGCGCGGCTCGCGGCCGACGAGCACGTCGTTCGGCCCTTCTTTCCCGGTCTTGCCGTGGCACTGCGCGCACTTGGCCGCGTAGATCGCCGCGCCGGCGCCGGACGTGCCGCG
>JANORI010000361.1:0-10929 GCA_031415235.1 Acidobacteriota bacterium
GTGATTGCCGGCGACATCGAAGTTGAGGCGACCAAGGCGCTCGTGCAGAAGTGGTTCGACGAAGTGCCGCGTGGGACACCCGTGCCGCCTGTAGCACCGCCGGCCGCGATGCTGACCGGCGTGACCCGTAAGACCATGACCGACAAGGTGCAACTGCCGCGCCTGTATCTCGGCTGGCTCACGCCCGCCACCTATCGTCCCGGTGATGCGGCGCTGGACGTCGTCGCGGCGGTGCTGAGCGGCGGCAAGAACTCGCGGCTCTACAAGCGACTCGTCTACGACCTGCAGGTGGCGCAGGATGTCACCGCGTATCAGCAGTCGCAGGGTCTGGGCAGCGTGTTCATGATTCAGGCCACCGCGCGCCCGGGCAAGAGCCTCGACGAGATTCAGAAGATCATCGACGAAGAGATCGACGGGCTCGCCGGTGCACCGCCAGAGGCGCGTGAGCTCGAGCGCGTGCGGAACTCGATCGAAGCCACGTTCCTGCGCCGCGCCGAGCGCGTCGGCGGATTCTACGGCAAGGCCGACCAGATGAACGCCTACTACGCGAACACTGGCACACCAGACTTCTTCGAAGAGGACCTGGCCCGCTACCGCTCGCTCGACGCCGCGGACATCTCGTCGGCGGCCAGCACGTTCCTGCCACGTGACCGGCGCGTGGAGCTCGTGGTGATGCCAGAGGAGAAGCGATGATGGGGCGCACATTCCGTGCCGTAGGGGTCAGACCCCTTTCCGCGGCGCTGACGCTGGCGCTGACCGTGTCGGTCGCCGCGCAGCAGGCACCCGACCGGTCGAAGCCACCCACGCTGGGCCCCGCGCCGGTGCTGACGCTCCCGGCGGTGCAGAAGCTCACGCTGGTCAACGGCCTGCGCGTGTGGGTGCTCGAGCAGCACGAGGTGCCGCTCGTGCAGGCGAACCTCGTCGTGCTCTCGGGCGCGTCGTCCGACGTGCCGGGGCAGTTCGGCGTGGCCAGCATGACCGCGGCGATGCTCGACGAGGGCGCCGCCGGAAAGGCGTCACTCGCCGTGGCCGATGCCATCGAGTTCCTGGGCGCGCAGTTGTCCACGACGGCCGGCTTCGATGCGTCAGTGGTGCGCCTGTCCACGCCAGCCACGAAGCTTCGTGAGGCACTGGACCTGCTGGCCGACGTGGCCTTCGCCCCCGACTTCCCTGCCGACGAAGTCGAGCGTCTGCGCACCGAGCGCCTGACGGGACTGCTCCAGGCGCGCGATGACGCGGGCGCCCTGGCGGGCATCGCGTACCCGCGGCTGCTCTTCGGACCCGAGCATCGCTACGGCACGGGTGCCGGCGGCACCGAATCGTCCTTGAAGGCGCTCGGCGCCACTGAGCTGCGTGCCTACCACCGCAGCCACTACCGTCCCGACAACGCGGTCCTGATCGTAGTGGGCGATGTCGCGCCCGCCGCCCTGAAGACCCTCCTCGATCCGCGCTTCGGGACATGGAAGGCAGGCGGCCCAGCGGCGCCGCCGTTTCCAGTGCGCGCATCGCCGCAACCCGGCAAGCGCCACATCTTCCTGGTCGACAAGCCCGGTGCGGCGCAGTCGCAGATTCGCATCGGTCTGGTCGGCGTGCCCCGCTCCACGCCCGACTACATCGCGCTCGACGTGCTGAACACGATTCTGGGCGGCTCCTTCACCTCGCGCCTGAACCAGAACCTGCGCGAGAAGAACGGCTACACCTACGGCGCCACGTCGCGCTTCGACATGCGGCGTTCGGCTGGACCGTTCGTGGCCGGCGCCGGTGTGCAGTCCGACAAGACGGCGGAGGCCCTGAAGGAGTTCTTCAACGAGCTGAACGGCATCCTCGCGCCGGTGCCGGCCGCTGAACTCGAAAAGTCGAAGAGCTACTTGGCGCTCAGCTTTGGAGGCGAGTTCGAGACCACGTCACAGCTGGCGGCGAAGCTCGAAGAGATGGCCGTCTATGGCTTGACCGACGACGTCTTCACGAAGTACGTCGCTGAGGTGCGGGCGGTGACGTCGGCTGACCTCACACGTGTGGCCACGCAGTACCTGCTGCTCGACCGCATGGCGGTCGTCATCGTGGGCGATCGGGCGAAAATCGAGGCCGGCATCCGCGCGACCGGGTTGGGCCCAGTCACGATCGTGCCGATCGCCGACCTGCTGAAGTAGCGGACGGTGCGGGCGGGGGCTGAGGCCGAACGTGCCATCCGGGGCCACGTAGACAAGCTCTCGGGAGTCGCCCCGCCACATCGGAAAGTCGCCGCCGTTGCGTGAGACGCGGTGGGCCAGACCAGACGAGAGTACGCGCACGTAGAACTCGGTGTCGCCCGTTTCGTCGGACGCATACGCGATCATCGAGCCGTCGGGTGAGAGTCGCGGATGCACCTCATTGAAAGGCGTACCCAGCAGCGGCGTCGTCGTGCTCGAGGCCAGGTCGAACTGCACGATGTCAAGGCTCGACGAGCCGGTGGACGACATCACGGCAGGTGATCGGCGTCCCCTGAGACGTCTGGCGGCAGCACCTTGACCGCCACGTCGCGGCCGAAGCGTTCATCGCGCGCGATACACTTCGCCCATGCCGCCGGCATCGAGCAGGCGGACGATCTCGTAGCGGCCAAGCCGGGTGCCCGGAGCGAGCGCCATATCCCGTGGCAGCGGATTATAGGCCGGTGGCACCCGTTCGCGGCGCGATGCGGAGGAGCCTGCGCGCGACCGTGGCCTGACGCTATATGTATATATTGTCGTCATTTTACATGTTAAAATGACGGCAATATGACATCCGGCTATTCGCGCCTCGTCACGCCACCGGCAGGAAGCTTCTTCCTGCTCGGCATTCGCGGCGTCGGCAAGAGCACGTGGGCACGTGGCGCCTTCCCAGCGGCGCACGTGATCGATCTGCTCGACGAGCGGCGCTATCACGACTTCGCCGCATCGCCCGGCCTCCTCGCCGACGAACTCCGTGCCGTGCCGGTCCGAACGCCGGTGGTGATCGACGAGGTGCAGCGGGTGCCGGCGCTCTTGAATGAGGTGCACCGGGCCATCGAGGACACCCGGCGCCGGTTCGTGCTGCTCGGATCGAGCGCCCGACGCCTGAAGACCGCGTCCACGAACTTGCTCGCGGGCAGAGCCGCGCTGGTCACGATGTTTCCCCTGCAGCCACACGAACTCGGGCGCGACTTCGCGCTGGATCGAGTGCTCACGCACGGCAGCATTCCGGTGGTCTGGCAGTCGGCAGATCCCCGTCAGTCGCTCGAGGCGTACGTGCAGCTCTACGTGCGGGAAGAGATTCGCGCCGAGGCCCTCGTGCGCAATCTGCCGGCGTTTCTGCGGTTCCTGCCGGTGGCCGCGCTCTTCCATGGCCAGGTCATCAACATCTCGGGTCTGGCGCGCGATGCCGCTACGTCGCGGACCACGATCGAGGGCTACATCGGCATTCTCGAAGACACGCTGCTCGCCACGCGGCTGCCCGCGTTCGAGTCGCGGCTGCGCGCCCGCGAGCGCCGCCATCCGAAGCTCTACTGGGTGGACCCGGGCCTGGTGCGTGCCGCGAAGAGGCAGCTCGGCCCCTTGAGCGCGGAGGAGCGCGGGCTGCTCTTCGAAGGCCTCGTGCTCACCATGTTGCGGGCGCACAACCTGAACGGCGCGCTCTACGACGACATCGCCTACTGGTCACCCGCGCAAGCCGGCGCCACCGAAGTGGATTTCGTCTTGCGGCGCGGTCGCGAGTACCTCGCCCTCGAGGTAAAGCATCAATCGCGCACCGGCCCGGAGCTGCTCATCGGGCTCCGCGCCATCGCGCAGCTGCCGAAGCTGGCGCGCCGCATCGCGGTGTATCGCGGACGGCAGACGCTGCGCACCGAAGACGGCATCGACGTGTGGCCATTCGAGCGGCTGGTCGAAGCCGTGGCCGGTGGCGCGCTCTGGCCGTAGGTCAGCTCACTTACGCCGACTGCGCGAAGCGGCGCCGGTAGGCCGCCGGCGACGTGCCCACGCGCTGGCGGAAGTGGAAGCGCAGCGTCTCGGGCGTCGCGAATCCGCTCAGCTCGGCCACCCGATCGATCGACGCAGCCGACGTCTCGAGCAAGCGCTGCGCCGCCAGCACGCGCTGGTGCGTGAGCCACTGGTGCGGCGTGGTGCCGGCCTGCGCTTCGAACCGTCGCGCGAGCGTGCACAGCGACATGCGGCCCTTGCGGGCGAGGTGCTCGGCCGTGAGCGGCCCAAGCGATCCTTCAGGCGGCGGCATCGCGGTCGTCACAAACGGCGCCTGGCCGCCCTCTCGGTGCGGCGCCACGACCATGCGGCGCGCGACCTGGTTCGCGATGTCCGAGCCGCAGCCCGAACACCTCGGCGACGATGCACCACGTAGAACTCGCGGGTCGCCTGCCACGTGGCCTGGTCGAGCGGAATCACGCGAATCACAACGTCTCCAGGACCAGGAGTGTTCGTCAGCGCGAATCGCGTGATGGCTTTCGACGTCACGTACGGAACGTCGTAGCGCCGATCGGCGCCGGGAGGCAAGTGCTCCGGGTGTGCGTAGAGTCTCCAGCCATTGAGCGGATAGCCCGCGTCGATCTCCCAGGCCGGAACACCCGACGCTTCGAGATCGCGCACCGTCTCAGCGCAGGCACGATTGAAGGCGAGCATGTCGCGCGTGCCGGTCACGTCGATACCGGCCAGCACGACCATTGACGCCGCGGCCGCCCGGCGCGCCGGGCGACTTGCGTCGAGCGCGCGCGCCGCGACCACCACCAGGACCGGCGCCAGGACGACATAGTAGCGATCGTTATAGAGCCAGAGCACGTTGATCGCGGCCAGATGCACGACGCCGCAGGTGACGACTACCGATTCCGGCCGCCCCCAACCCGGACGCCGCACGCAACCTCGAATCGCGATGACCACGAGGGCGCCGAGCGTAAGCAGGCCAAGCGTGTTCACATACGGCAGCACGTCGCGCGTCCAGGCCGGCGTCGGCAGCGCGCCGTCGATCATGCGGCGCGCTGTGAGCTCGCGCAGGCTCCAGGTCTGATCTTCGGACAGCGCCGGAGGGATGAGGCCGACCGTCAACCAGCACATCAGGGCCAGGAAGGCGGCCGCAGCCGCGACGGCCGGCACGTGCTGGCGGCGACTGAGGGCGAACACCAGCAGCAACGGTGCGAACGGGAACGACGCCTGCACGAGGGCCTCGAGGCTCCAGCCGGCGTAGCTCGACATCGGCACGGTGAACCACCACTGCAAGTAGCCGGCGCGTACCTCGGCCCAGTCGAGGGGGCCGAGCAGGCGGGGCAGGCCGATCTGCAGCGCCAGCATGACCGCGATGGGCGCGGCCAACGCGGGCACGCTCGTTCGAACGGCCTGGCGCCAGTCGGTCCGCCACACCACGGCTGGCAGCACCGTCAGCGGAAGCAGGATGCCGATTGGCCTGACGGCATACGCGGCGATCGCGCACGCACCGCCCACCCACAACAGCCGGGGCTGTTCCCGGTGCACGGCGCGAACGTAGCAGTAGAGCGCCAGGGTCGACAGACTCACAAACGGCACTTCCGTCATGAACGAGAACGTGAGCGCGAAGTAGACGGGATGAAGCGCCAGCGCAACTCCACCGAGCAGGCTGGTGCTGCGCCGGCAGCCGATCTCGCGCAGGATCAGATAAACCGCCCAGCAGCCGAGCACCGCAAGCACGGTCGTCGAGACCCTGAGCGCGACGAAGGAGAATCCCAAGACGCCGGCAAACGGTGCGGCCCACAGAATTTGGGCGATGGGGTAGACGGCGCTGAAGGGGAGCACGCTGATGGAACCGGTGGCGAGCAGGTGCTCGACGCTCCAGGCGTAGACCCAGTCGTCGATGAGCGGCGCGCTGGACCAGGGCGCCACCACGACCCACGCCGCGACGAAGAGCGACGCGAGGATCGCCAAGGCCGGCCAGTCGCGCGCTCGGCCGGAGAGTGTTGATGCGGTGGTCGACATCGAGACCTGGACCTGCGGGCAGAGTATCCGCGATCCGGGTCGGGCACGCTTTAGATCCCGGGCCCGCTGGGATTTTAGATGGCAGGATCTTGACGCACTATGACCTTTCTGACATATGACCTTTCTGCCACTCGACACGAGCGCTCGCAGGGGAGACACTTGCGCGCATGTCAGACCTCCGCTATCCCGTCGGCCCCCTCGCCGCCCCCTCGCCGTTCACGGCCACCCGTCGCGCGGCCGCCATCACGACCCTCGCGGAAGCGCCGGCCCGCTTCCGGCTGGCCTGCGCGGGCCTGAGCGACGCGCAGCTCGATACGCCGTATCGTCCCGAGGGTTGGACGGTGCGTCAGGTGGTGCATCACGTGGCCGACAGCCACATCAACGCCTACCTGCGCACGAAGTTCGCGCTGAGCGACGACAACCCGACCGTTCGGCCGTATCCCGAAGCGATCTGGGCCGAGATGGCCGACGGACGTCTGGCGCCGGTGTCGATGTCGCTCAACCTGCTCGACGCGCTGCACGGGCGGTGGGTGATGCTGCTGAAGTCGCTGGCGCCCGATCTCTTCGCGCGCACGCTGATGCATCCTGAGCGCGGCCCGATGGCGGTCGACGACGTGCTGGCGATGTACGAGTGGCACTCGCGGCATCACACGGCGCACATCATGCACCTGCGCGCCCGCGAAGGCTGGTAGACGCGGCCGGTGCTGGCACCAGGGAAGCGCGTGCTGTTTGAATCGTGCGTCGACGGGTTCGAGGCGGCCGTGGCCTCCGAGTCGGGCGGCGCCGCGCGCATCGAGCTCTGCGCCGGTCTCGACGTGGGCGGCATCACCCCGCCCGTGGCGCTCGTCGCGCGCTGCGTCGCGGGGCTCGGCATTCCCGTGTTCGCGATAGTGCGGCCGCGCGGGGGCGACTTCGTCTACGCCGCCGACGAGGTACGGGCGATGGAGCGCGAGGTCCTCGCCATGGCGGCGGCCGGCGCGCACGGCCTCGTCTTCGGAGCGCTGCGCACAGACGGCGCAATCGACATCCCGCTGATGCGGCGACTCGTCGAGGCCGCGCGGCCGCTGCCGGTGACCTGCCACAAGGCCTTCGACGACGCGCGAGACTTACCCGAGGCGCTCGAGGCCCTGATTGGCCTCGGCGTGGACCGCGTGCTCACATCAGGGGGCGCGCCGACGGCCGGACAGGGCGCCACCATGATCGCCGCACTCGTCCGCCAGGCCGGGGACCGGCTCGCGGTCATGGCGGGCGGTGCCGTGCGCGCCGACAACGTGGCCGACCTCGTCCGCGCCACGGACGTGCACGAGGTGCACGCGCGCTTGTTGCCCGCGCGGGCGCCGGCCGGCGACGACGCGCGACCTTGGGCGCAGACGGTCGCCGCGTTCGTGCATGCGATGGCGAGCCGGCGCTAGCGGAACAGGCTCTTGGCCACGAACCACATGTTGGCGGGCCGTTCGGCCAGCCGGCGCATGTACCACGGGAACCAGAACGACCCGTAGGCAATCAGCACGCGCACGTTCTTCCGTTCCTGTGCCAGGCGGCGCTGCTCGCCGCGCTGGATACCGTAGAGCATGTGGATTTCGTAGTCGGTAACCCTGACTCCCAGGCCGTCGCCGTGCCGCTCGATCGCGTTGATGATCGTGGTGTCGTGCGTGCCGAACACGGCGCGCGAGCCCGTGGCACGGGCGGCCGGCGCGAGCATCATTCTGGCCACGGCCAGATAGTTCGCATCGACGTCGGCCTTCACCGGCATCGCCTCTGACGGCGGCTCGTTGTAGGCGCCCTTCACCAGCCGGATCCCGATGCCCTGGGCGATCATCCGGGCGGCGTCGTCCTTGGTGCGATGCAGGTACGCCTGCAGGGCCACCCCCACGTGCGGCACTTCCGCGCGCAGGCGGGTCACGAAATCGAGCGTGACATCGACGTACGACGACTGCTCCATGTCCACCCAGAAGTAATTGCCGGCGGCATGGGCCCGCCGCGCGATGGCGAGCGCGTTGGCGAAAGCGGCCTGCGGGTCCATGTCGAGCCCGAGCTGCGTCGGCTTGACCGACGGCTCGCACGCGATGCCTCGCCGCTCCACGTCAGCGATGACGTCCAGGTAGTGGGACGTGACGCCGGCGGCCTCGGCCATATCGGCCACGTTCTCGCCCAGGCGCGTGAACACCGCGCCCACGCCGAGCGCGGCCTGCTGCACCGCGGCCGCGAGCATGTCGTCGGCGGTTTCACCGGGCATGAACGCCGACACCGCCCGGCGCACGAACGGCGCCTTCACGCCGTGTTCGCGAAGCCAGCGGTTGTCGGATGCTTTGAGGAGAAGGGTGCGCGCAAGACTCATGACGCTCCACGATACGATGAGTGCCGTGACTTGCGCGACGGAAACCACCACGCGGGCGGGCACGAGCCAGTGACACCGCACGTCGTGGTGGTGGGCGCGGGCGCGGCGGGCCTCGTGGCCGCCATTGCCGCGCGCGAGGGCGGGGCCCGCGTCACGCTGCTTGAAAGCACGCCCGATGGCGGCCGAAAGATCCTCATCAGCGGCGGCGGACGTTGCAACGTGCTGCCCAGCGAATCGGCGCCTGAGCGTTTCGTGAGTGACTCGCCGCGCACGCTCGTGCGGGCGCTGCTTGGCGGCTGGCCGCTACGCGAGCAGCGGACGTTCTTCGAGCAGCACGTCGGCGTGCCGTTGGCACTCGAGGGCGAGAGCGGCAAGCTGTTCCCGGCCTCTAACGGGGCCAGGGACGTACGCGACGGCCTGACCGCGCTCGCCACCGCCCGCGGCGTGACGATGCGGTTCCGGTCGCCGGTCATGCGGCTGCACCCGGTCGATGGCACCTGGACGCTCGAGACCCCGGGCGGCCCGGTGCTGGCTGACCGCGTCGTGCTTGCCACGGGCGGACTCTCGGTGCCGTCGACCGGCAGCGACGGCGCCGGACTTGGCTTTGCGCGCGCACTGGGCCACGTGGTGCACCCTACCTATGCAGCGCTCACGCCGCTGCGCGCAGACCCGGCCGTGCACGTGGGCCTGGCGGGGGTGTCGCTCGACGTGGCCATCGAGGCCGTCTCGTCGCGGGAACGCGCCAGGTCGCGGGGCGGATTCCTGTTCACGCACCGGGGCTACAGCGGGCCGTCGGTGCTCGACGTGTCGCATGTGGCGGTGCGCAGCCAGTGGTCAGGCGCCACGCGCGCAATCGTGCGCGTCTGCTGGACGGCAATCGATCGCGCGGGCTGGACGATCCGGTTCGCGGCGGCACGCGGCCTGGTTGCCACCGCGGTGGCGGCCCATCTGCCGCAGCGGCTCGCCGACGCGCTCGTGCGCGAGTCGGGCATTGACGCCACCCGCTCGTGCGCGCAGCTTCGGCGCGACCAACGGGAACGGTTGATCGATCGGCTCACCGCCTACGAACTGCCCTGGACCGGCGACGAGGGCTACCGCACGGCCGAGGTCACCGGCGGCGGCGTGGCGCTCGACGACGTGCACCGGGCGACGCTCGAGAGCAAGCGCGCGCCCGGCCTGCATCTGTGCGGCGAGCTGCTCGACGCCTTCGGGCCGATCGGCGGCCACAACTTCAACTGGGCGTGGTCGACGGGCTGGAGGGCCGGTCTCGGCGCCGCCCGGATTTGAACACGCGCCCAGGGCGTCGGAGTCGAAGGCCCACCGCGCGAGCCAGGATTCGCGCCGCCGAGGACGACGGTTCGACCGCTGGGGGTGCCCCGCCAAACGATCTGACCGAGGCGCCGTCTTGGATAGGCAGGCGGCCGGCCCGGGCGGGGGTGGTTCGAGCGGGTCGAGTTGATTTTCGCCTTTCATTCGCATTATCGTCGCAGTTTCCAGAGGAACCCTCGTGCCTGACCCGATCGACGACTTGTCTTCGCTGCGCATCGAGCGCGCGCCCCTGTCCGCACCGTCGCGCCGTTGGGGCCGCTGGGTGGTGGTGCTGGTGCTGCTGGGGGCGGCCGGCGGCGGCGCCTGGTGGTGGTCGCAGCGGGTCGTATCGATCGAGGTCGAGGTGGCCCAGGTGAGTCAACGGGCCGTGGGCACGCAGGCATCGGTTTTGAACGCCTCCGGCTACGTCACGGCGCGGCGGCGCGCCACGGTGTCGTCGAAGGTCACCGGCAAGGTGATCGAGGTGAACGTCGAGGAGGGCATGGCCGTGCGCGAAGGTCAGGTGTTGGCCCGGCTCGACGACTCCACCATGCGCGCTGGGCTCGAGCTGGCCCGGGCCCAGCTCGAAGCCAGCCGCCACGCGGTGCCCGAAGTGGAGGTGCGGTTGGAGGAAGCGCGCCTCACCCTCGCCCGCCGCCAGCGTCTGTCGAAAGAAGGCCTGGCCACGCCCGCCGATCTCGAACAGGCCGAGGCCGAGGTCAACTCGCTCATCGCCCGCATCGGCTCACAGCGCGAGCAGATCACCGTGGCCGAACGGCAGGTGGCGCTGCAGCAGACAGGCCTCGACGACATGGTGATTCGCGCGCCGTTCAGCGGCGTGGCGATCTCGAAGGACGCGCAGCCGGGCGAGATGGTGTCGCCAGTGTCGGCCGGCGGCGGCTTCACGCGCACCGGCATCAGCACGATCGTCGACATGCGGTCGCTCGAAGTGGAAGTCGATGTGAACGAGAGCTACATCAACCGGGTCACCTCGGGTCAGCCGGTGACGGCCGTACTCGACGCGTATCCCGACTTCGAGATTCCGGCCAAGGTCATCGCCGTCGTGCCGACGGCCGACCGCCAGAAGGCCACCGTGCTCGTGCGTATCGGTTTCAACGCGCTCGATCCCCGCATCCTCCCCGACATGGGCGTCAAGGTGACGTTCCTGCGCGAGGCCGCCGAAGGCAGCGCGCCGGCCGCCCGGCCCGTGGCGCTCGTGCCCAAGAGCGCTGTGCGCACCGAGGGCGGCGCCAGCTACGTGTTCCTCGTGAAGCAAGGCACCGTGGAACGGCGCGCCGTGCAGACGGCGGGCACCGACGGCGACCGCCTCGAGGTCAT
>JANORI010000362.1:0-3486 GCA_031415235.1 Acidobacteriota bacterium
TGTTCGTGGAGTACGCGAAAGCCAGCGCCGAAGACATCCTCATCGAGATCACGGTCTGGAATCGCGGCCCGGAGGCGGCACCGATCCACCTGCTGCCAACCGTATGGTTCAGAAACACATGGTCGTGGACCGGTGAGAGCCAGCGTCCAGCGCTGGCCGTCGGTCCCGACGCGCAGACCGCCACCATCGCAATCGACGAACCCATGTACGGGAAGCGCTGGCTGCACTGCGACGGCGGTCCCGCGCTGCTTTTCACGGAGAACGAGACCAACACCGAGCGCGTCTTCGGCACGCCCGGCCCGCGATTTGCCAAAGACGGGATCAACGACGCCGTCGTGCATGGACGCGGCAACGCGGTCAACCCAGCGCAGCGCGGCACCAAGGCGTCGGCGCACACGCGGGTCGTGGTGCCGGCAGGCGGCCACCTGCGGCTTCGGCTCCGGCTCACCGACATCGACCCGGGCGCGCAGGCCGGGCGTCCCTTCGACGAGGCGTTCGATCGCACGTTCGACACGCGCCGGCAGGAGGCCGACGCGTTCTACGACACGCTCGCCCCCGCGTCGGACACGCCCGCGGCGCGACAGGTGATGCGGCAGGCGTTTGCCGGGCTGCTCTGGTCGAAGCAGTACTACCACTACGTGGTGAAGGACTGGATCCAAGGCGACTCCGGCCAGCCACCACCGCCAGATGACCGGCAGCCACGAAACCAGGAGTGGACCCACCTGTACGCGGCCGACGTGATCTCGATGCCCGACAAGTGGGAGTATCCCTGGTACGCGGCATGGGATCTGGCGTTTCACTGCGTGCCGCTGGCGCTGGTCGATTCGGAGTTCGCCAAGGCGCAGCTCGTGCTGATGCTGCGCGAGTGGTACATGCACCCCAACGGCCAGATGTCGGCCTACGAGTGGGCCTTCGGCGACGTCAATCCGCCGGTGCACGCGTGGGCCGCGTGGCGCGTCTACAAGATCGAGAAGCGCCGCCGTGGCGTGGGCGACCGCGTGTTTCTCGAGCGCGTGTTCCAGAAACTGACGCTCAACTTCACGTGGTGGGTGAATCGCAAAGACGCCGACGGACGCAACGTCTTTCAAGGCGGGTTCCTCGGACTCGACAACATCGGCGTGTTCGACCGCAGCGCGGAGCTGCCGACGGGCGGACGGCTCGAGCAGTCCGACGGCACGAGCTGGATGGCGATGTACAGCCTCAACATGATGGCGATCGCCCTCGAGCTGGCCGATGGCAACCCGGCCTACGAAGACATGGCGAGCAAGTTCTGGGAGCACTTCCTGAACATCTCCAAGGCCATGAGTCATCGCGGCGGCCAGGAAGGGCAGTCGCTCTGGAACGAAGAGGACGGCTTCTTCTACGACGTGCTCCATCTGCCGGATGGGCGCCAGTTCCCGATCAAGGTGCGATCGATGGTGGGGCTCATCCCGCTCTTCGCCGTCGAAACGCTGGAGCCCGAGCGTCTGGATCGCCTGCCCGCGTTCAAACGCCGGCTCGAGTGGTTCATCCAGCATCGGCCCGACCTGAGTACGGGCGTGGCGAGCATGGAGACGCCAGGACGCGGCGCCCGGCGGCTCTTGAGCGTGCTCGACCCGGAGCGCCTCCGACGCGTGCTGACCGTGATGCTCGACGAGAACGAGTTCCTCTCACCCCACGGCGTGCGGGCGCTGTCGCGCGCGCACCGGGATCGACCGTACGTGCTCCCCGTGAACGGCACCGAACACCGTGTGGGCTACGAGCCGGGCGAATCGACGACGGGACTCTTCGGCGGCAACTCGAACTGGCGGGGACCGATCTGGTTTCCGGTCAACTTCCTGCTGATCGAATCGCTGCAGAAGTTCCATCACTACCTCGGTGACGGCTTCACGGTGGAGTATCCGACCGGCTCGGGACAGTGGCTGACGCTCTGGGACGTCGCATCCGAGCTGTCGCGCCGGCTCTCGCGGATGTTCCTCCCGGATGCCGATGGACGCCGGCCGATCAACGGCAACCTCGAGAAGTTCCACAGCGACCCGCACTGGCGCGACTTGATCCTCTTCCACGAGTACTTCCACGGCGACACGGGAGCCGGGCTGGGCGCGAGCCACCAGACGGGCTGGACGGCGCTCGTCGCCAAGCTGCTGCACCAGACCGACAGCCACGACTAGCGCGCGTGACGCTTTGCCTTGCGTTGCGACGCCCTTTCCCCTAGAGTTCAGCCCGTCGTCACCACACCCGATTCTTGCTCGACCCGTTGATGGGAGGATTGCATGAGTGCACTCGTGGCTTTGATGGTGCTCCAGGACCAGCCGGAACTTCCGGCCGCCGCCGTCGGGGCCGGCATAGGCGTGATGGTGTTCGGGCTGGCCGTGGCCGTCGCGCTGATTGCTTCGGTGTGGACGGTCTTCACGAAGGCAGGGAAGCCGGGATGGGCCGCCCTCGTACCGATCTACAACCTCGTCGTTCTTCTCGAGATCGTCGGGAAGCCTATCTGGTGGGTCGCGTTGATGCTCATTCCCCTGGTCAATTTCGTCGTGGGCGCCATCGTGTCGGTCGAGCTCGCGCAACGCTTCGGAAAGGGCGCGGGATTTGGAATTGGCCTGCTGCTGCTGTCGCCGATCTTCTACCCGATACTTGCCTGGGGCGACGCGCGATATCAAGGCTAGCACCGACGGCGCTCGACTCCTCCGCTTGGCGCACAACTGCGTCTGGTTCACCGGTCGGAAGGTGTCGCCCGGGCCGACGATGCAGCCGGGACGCACGATGGCATGTACGAGGTGCGGGCCCAGGAACCCAGTGCCGCCGAGCATGAGGATCCGGCGCGGCGGCTGTGCCAGGGCGCGCCCAATCGGGAAGGCGCCCGCGGTCAAGGCCGCTCATTCCATCTGTCGCACGTCCCGTCTGGTGTTCATGCGCCGAGGGTAGCATCGCCTGGGCCGACGGGATGAAGCGCGTGACGGGGCCACGGACGACGTGTCTGGCCTGCTACACTGGATGCCATGTTCATGCGTATCTGTGCCGCCGTCGTCCTGGGATTGGCTCTGCTGTCGCCCGCACTGCTGCGCGCGGATGTGAAGACGCAGGAGCGCACGCAGCTGAAGTTCGAAGGTGCGCTCGGGCGCATGTTCAACATGTTCGGCGGCAAGGGCGCGCGCGAGGGCGTGGTCAGCACCGTCGCCCTCAAGGGCAACCGGATGCTCTCGACCACCGGCGACACCGGGCAAATCATCGACCTCGGTGAGGAGAAGGTCTACGACCTCGACCTCAAGGGCAAGAGCTACACCGTCATCACCTTCGCCGAGATGCGTCGCCGGATGGAGGAGGCGATGGCCAAGGCCAAGAAAAACGCCGCGGCGGCCAAGCCCGAGCCCGAGAAGGAAAAGCCCTCGAGTACCGAGCCCAAGAAGGAATACGACGTCGACTTCACGATCGCGAGTGGCAGTGGCGCCAAGCAGGTGGCCGGGCTCGACACCAAGGAATCGGTGGCCACCGTCACGGTGCGCG
>JANORI010000363.1:0-4894 GCA_031415235.1 Acidobacteriota bacterium
CAGCCACGTATGCACCAGGTCGTAGCGTTCCGCGCGGCAGAGACGCGCCACTTCGAGCGCGGCCAGCGAGCGGCGCGGCCACTCCGACGAGTAGTGAAACGTGAGGTCGTCGCGGGTCAGCCACTGGCGCGCGAAGTCGCCGTCCTGACGGCCGAGGACGAGCACGTCGATGTGATACGTCTCCTTGGGTGTCCGGCCGATCAGTTCAGCGAGCTGCACTTGGGCTCCGCCCACGCCGAACGAACTGATCACGTGCAACACCCGGCGGCGCCCGCCCATGACCCCGACGCGCGGGCGGGGCTTCAGGTAGGCCAGCCCCAAGAGCACGAGCAGCAGCGGCACATCGACGGCGTCCAGGAGACGCCAGAACGACGCCTTGAACGTCAATCGCCGGAACGCCTGTGGTTCGAGCACCGCCGGCGCCGTATCGGCGGCCGCCACGACGAAGCGACCGGCGCCGATGGCGCCCGCCGCGCGATACAAGTTGGCGTGCAGGCCGGCCACGTTGTTGGCCTGCGGGATCACGATGTGCTCGAACGCTTCGGCCCGGAGCCGGCGGACCAGGGCCGCATTCCGCAACGTGCCGAACGATCGCCCCCGATAGTGGAAGGTGCGCGACACGCCAGCGGCGTGCAACGGCTCGTCGAAGCCGGGTGACGTCACGACGTCGATCGCGGCGAGCGGCCAGTGGCCGCGGATCCAGGCGAGCGTCTCTGCGAACTGGGGCATGCGACAGGACCGAAACACCAAAACGCGCGGCACGGCCAGACGCCCGGAGGCGCCCTGGTTCACGTCGCGAATCGACTCGGTGGCCGCTGTCATGATCGTCGGCTGCATCTGCGGATCGCCGGCCGCGCCTTCGGCCGGCCGACACCGTGGTCGGCCGCCCGATGCCGGCCAGCAGGCCATCACTGGAGCTGGCTGCGTATTTCTCAGGTATCTCTCAGCACGGTGGCCGCCCACACTGGCGATGGCACCGCAGCACCTGACAGAGCAAGAGAGGTACCAGCCGCGCCGAGCGCGTCAGGTCGCCCACCGGCGGTGTTCGTCGGCACAGACCTTGCTCTCCACGAGCCCTGGTGTCACATGCGCGATCGCGTCGTCGTCATCGGCGATCCTGAGTCGGTTTTCGTCCAGACCCCGGTGCGCTTCTGGCGTGACCTCGGTGTGGACGCGATCATCCTGACGGCCCGCTGGCAGGGCCCGGCGACCGTGGACGGCGACTTGCCCGTCGTGACGGCGGAAGCTCTGGCGCCGGCGTGGCTGACAGCGGCGGCCCATGGCCTGTATCCGTTCGTCGAGGCGGTCAATGCCAGCAGCCTCGCGCATAATCCGGGCCGGGTCACCGCGGCGCTTCGCACCTGGGCGCACTCGGCGGTGCCGCCCTCGCTGGCGCCGCCCGTCTTCGACGCGTTGCTGATCGCCGCCGCGGCCGATGTGCTGGAACCGGCCTGCGTGTTCGGCCACGAAGCATTCGCCTACGGACTCGCCACGAGCCTGTCGGCCGCGCCGCGGAAGGCCTTGATGGCCTGGGGCGCCGATGTCCTGCACTACGCACCGATGACCGACCTGTCATTCGCCATGGTCCGCCAGGCGCTCAACGGCGTGCACTACGTGCTGACCAACACCGCCACGATGGAGGATGCGCTGCACGAGCGGTTTGCCGTGCCGCGCCAGAACATCGCCCGGATTTCCTACGGCGTCGACCGCCGGTCGTTCCGCCCTGCCACCGGCCAACGTGCGGGACAGGTCCGCACCAAGTACGGGATCGCGGCGGACGCGCCGGTGATCATGAACATTCGGCGGTTTCTGCCGCACTGGGGCAGCGCCGTCGCCTGGCCGGCCATGGTCGCCGTCGCTCGGCAACGTCCCGAGGTGCACCTGGTGCTGCTGGGCGGCTCCGGAAGCGACGGCGACATCGAACGCGCCGCGGCGGAAGCGCGAGCGCTCGGGCTGGACCGCCGCGTCACGATGATTCGCGGCCACGCCTCCATGGACACCGTGGCCGAGCTGATGTCAGTGGCCGACGTCGCTGTCTCGCTCGTGGGCACGCTCGAACCGGTGTCGTGGAGCGTGCAGCAGGCCGTCGCGTGCGGCGGCGCGGTGGTGGTGGCCGACCAGGCGTCGTACGCGCTCGAGTGCGTACGCGGACTCGCCGTGCATCGCGTGCCGCCCTCCAGCGTCGCGCACGCCACGGCCGCGATCGCGGAGCTGCTCGACGATTCGGTCCGCGCGGCTGCCATGGCCGCGGCCAACGAGCGATACGTGAGCGAGCACCACGACCGAGACGTGCAACTGACCCGGCTGCTGCACATCGTCGCGGGTGCAGCGGGTGCTGCGCGTCTGCTCAGGGCGGGCGCCCACTCCCGCCAACGGACGCCTCGAGACCGCCGGGCCCTCGAGACGGTCTGAGGGCGGCTCCGGCAGCCGCTGCACCGCCGACCGTGGGCGCCGGCGCGTGGTGTCTGCCCGGCCCCTGTGTCACAGCCCGAGCCGGAGCACTTCGCCTGGGGGCAGACTCTCGGCCCAGGCCACGTGGGACGGCAAGACCATGTGGTACTGGTGGCGGCCGGAGCGAGGGTCGGACCCGTCGCTCGACGCCAGATGGACTTCGTCGCGCCAGCGCGTCCAGCCGCCACCGACGGCCTCTGCGAGCGACGCGACGGAGGCCACCTCCGCCAGCCGACGCTGGTCTTCGCACACGTGTAGGGCGCTGCCGGCATGCGTGAGGTACCAGCGCGCCGTCTCGGTGCGGAAGCGGAACACCCGGGTGGAGTCGGACGCCGCCAACAGGCGCGATCGCGGGATGAGCCACGGGGTCAAGCGCGCCTGCGGGCATGCCACCGGCGCCGCGGCCGATGCCTCGCCATCGGTCGCCTGCACTGCCCACCAGATCCGTTGCGTGTAGAGGTCGTGCAGGCGAGCTGCCGACGCCAGCACCAGGGCGCGCAGGGCCAGCCCCGCCGCCGACTGGTCGGCGGCCTGGTCCGGCGAGAATTGCCGGCGGAAGGTGACCAGACAGTCGAACACCGAACGCGGAACATTCGAGCGGTGATCGATCGCCTGCCGCAGGCTGTCGTCGAGCACATAGCCGTGGCGCCAGAACGCGGCCGCCCAATGCTGCAAGGGGCGTTCGTGCGGGCTCGCGCCGGTTGTGCCGGGCGGGCGTGACGAGAAGACCACCACATCGCTCGCGCGGACGCAGGCTGCAATCATCGACTCCTGTTCACCCGGTGAGAGCCACTGGGCCACTTCGAGACAGAGGCAGACGTCGAACCGGCGACCCAGGTCTGGCACTGCGCCGAGCGCAGTGGTTCGCGCCGCGACGCCCAGGACGTCGGTCACCCCATGCGCCGCCAATGCGGTGAGCCAGTGGCCGGCGCCACAGCCGATGTCGACGACGCTGCGTGGCCGGAGGCGACTGGCGATGATCGGCACGAGCCGCGTGGCGACCGCCTGATGGGCAGCATCCCATTTCACGAGATCCGGCTCACGGGCCGCCGGCGTGTGACGCGAGGCCTCACCGCGGATGACCGTGAGGCGCGAGGCCGAGTCGGAGAAGCGACGGTACTCGAGCCACAGGTCCAGCCGCTCGCACAGCAGGGCGTCGACCGCCTGGCGCACCTGTGCTCCTGCCGCGATCCCCACGTCATCGACGATCACGAGCGCCTCATCCGCGCCCAGATCACGGGTCGCGGTTCTCAACTCGGTCAACAGGTCCTGGTCGGGACTCGTGAACGCATGGAGACGGATCGACCACACGCGCGCCAGCTCGGCCAGATAATCGGCATCGGGGTTCGGGGTGGCCACGACGCTCTGCGGATCGAGACTGCCGGGGCCTGGCGTCCCGTGGCCGTCGCCCTGGGGCACATCTCCGCGCGTGGCCCCCGTTGGTGAGGCCGGCGCAACCGCCGGCACGACTGGCCTCGCTGGTTGGAGCGCCTCGTCAATCGCGTCGGCGGGTACGCCGGCAAAGGCCATCCATTCGCGACGCACGTCGCCTGGCACCAGGGCGACCTGGCGAGCACCCGTTCGGGTGATGCCCGCTCGCAGCAGACCCGCGATCGTCCTAGGCACGAACGGCCCGAGCGGCCTCAGGTCATGCAGCGATTGCGCCAGGGTGGCTTGCCGCACGCCCTCCCCCACGAGGATCCCGGCTCCGGTGGCGTTCACCACGGTGCGGCCGAGCGCCTTGCCCGATTCGGTGACAATCCAATCGCGGAACGAGCGAAGGTGCGGGGCGGTGCGGACCAAGGCCCCGTTCGCGCCGCCCTCGAACGTCTCCGGCCACGTCGCCAGACGCTGCGCCCAGCTCTCATCGATGGAGCAGCCCCAGGCTTCTGCCCGGCGCCACTCCTCTTCGAAGGTGGTACCGCGCGCGTAGGGCCGGCCCCCCGTGAACGCGAGGTCGGCGCCCGCAAAGACGATCGGGTCGCATCCCATCGTCAACGCCAGATCGAAGGCCGTCGTCAGCACCGACCCCCAGGCGCGCAGCTGGTGTCGGTCCAGTCCGTGGCCGCGCAGCCACGGCCAGGGGTGATGGTCGGCGACGCGGAAAAAGAGGGTGCGGCGCGAAAACTGTCTCACGGCCTCTGGGTCGAGGCTGCCTTCGGCCACCAGGTAGGTGTTGGGGCACTGCGGCAGGTCCACGAGGTGGCTGGCGTTGGCCTCACTCGGGTCCACCGCCACGACGATATCGGGGTGGACGCCGGCGGCGAGGAGCGGCCGCAGCGCCGTGTCGACCGCGATCAACAGGACACGGTCCCGGGTGGCGATGAGGTCGCGCAGATTCTCGTCAAGGGTCGGACCGGCGCCCACCACGACCGCGGGGACGCCGGTGAAGGCCCCGACCAGGGATGCCGCGTCGCCTTCGACCGCCAGGGCCGGAATGTTG
>JANORI010000364.1:0-5859 GCA_031415235.1 Acidobacteriota bacterium
TGCCAGCATTCGCAATGTCGCCGTCGTGGGACACAGCGGGTGCGGCAAGACCCAACTCGTCTCGGCCCTGCTGTTTGCCTCGGGCATGGTCAGCCGCCTCGGCCGGGTGGACGACGGCACCACCGTCACCGACTGCGACCCCGAAGCCGTGACACGCCGCCACACCCTCAGCACGTCCCTGGCCTTTGCCGAATGGCGCAAGACCAAGATCAACCTGCTCGACACGCCCGGCGTCGGCAACTTCTTTGCCGACGCGAGCGCTGCGCTGCGCGTGGCCGATGGGGCCCTGGTCGTGGTCGATGCCGTGGCTGGCGCGGCGGTGCAGACGGAGAAGGCGTGGGCGGCGGCCGAGGAACTCGGCCTGCCGCGCGTGGTGGCGGTGAACCGGCTCGATCGCGACCGCGCTTCGATGAAGCGCGCCCTCGAATAGCTGCGCCGTGCCTGCTGCCCTCGCATCGTGCCCGTGCACCTGCCCCTCGGCGAGGGCGACGCGTGCCGGGGCATCGTCGATCTGGTCGGCATGAAGGTCTTCACCGCCCCACCAGAGGGTGGCGCCGCGGTGGAAGGGGCGGTACCCAGCGCGATGGCCGCGGAGGTCGCGGTGGCGCGAATGGCGCTACTCGAGATGGTGGCCGAGACCGATGAGACGTTACTCGAACGATTCCTCGACGCAGGCACGCTGAGCGATCACGATCTCATCACCGGCCTGCAGCGCGCGACCGCACACGGCATGATCTTCCCCTTGGTCTGCACGTCGGCGCTGAAGAACGTCGGCATCGAGCCGCTCTTGAACGCCGTGCTGAGCTGGCTGCCGGCCGCGGCCGATCGCCTGTTTACGGCGCTCGACGCTGCGGGCGCCGCCGTCAGCCGTCCGGTCGACGCCGCGGCGCCGGCTGCGGCGTTCGTGTGGAAGACGGTGGCTGACCAGTTTGCCGGGCGCATCACCGTGTTCCGGGTGTGTCAGGGCGTGCTCGCGGCAGACTCGACGGTCCACAACGCCACGCGCAACGCCGACGAACGGCTAGGCAGCGTCGCGCTCATGCAGGGCAAGGCGCAGGTCGCCGTTCCTGAAGTGAAGGCCGGCGACATCGGCGCGGTGGCGAAGCTGAAGGACACCCACACGAGCGACACGCTGGCGGACCCGCGCGCCGGCCTGCGCTTTGCGGCCCTGGCCTTTCCTGAGCCGCTGCTCGCCTACGCCATCGAGCCGAAAAGCCGGGGCGATGAGGACAAGATCAGCACCGCCATGCACCGGCTCGAGGAGGAGGACGGCTCCATCCACTACACGCGCGACCCGCACACGGGAGAGCTGCTGCTCGCGGGTCAGGGTCAGCTCCACATCGAGGTGGCGGTGGCCAAGCTGAAGCGGCGGTTCGGCGTGGAGGTGAACCTGAAGCCACCTCGTATTCCCTACCGCGAGACGGTCACGGCGGCCGTCGATGCGCATGGCCGACACAAGAAACAGACGGGCGGACACGGGCAGTTCGGCGACTGCAAGATCAGAATCGAGCCGCTGGGCCGCGGCGAGGGCTTCCAGTTCGTTGACGACATCTTCGGCGGATCGATTCCCAGGCAGTTCATCCCCGCGGTGGAAAAGGGGTTACAGGAGTCGCGACAGCGGGGATTCCTGGCCGGCTACCCGGTCGTGGATCTGAAGGTGACGCTCGTCGATGGCTCGTACCACGACGTCGACTCGAACGAGCTATCGTTCAAGACCGCCGGGTCGCTGGCCTTTCGCGACGGGATGGCGCGCGCCAGGCCCACACTGCTCGAGCCGGTGATGCACGTGGAGGTCTATGCCCCAAGCGACTTCGCCGGCGATCTGATGGGCGACTTGAATGGCCGGCGTGGTCGAATCGCCGGCATGGACGTGCGCGCGCACGACACCGTGATCAAGGCGCAGGTGCCGATGTCGGAGATGCTGACCTACGAGCAGCACCTCACGTCGATGACCGGCGGCCGCGGCAGCTACCACATGGAGTTCTCGCACTACGAGGACGTCCCGGCGCCGATCCAGTCGAAGATCATCGCCGCTTTCAAGGCCGACCACCCGCACGGCCACGACCACGCATGACCTGCAAGGCGCGTGAGTCGATGGGGCACGACGTGTGATGGCCTCACCACGGCCGACTCGAAACGTCGGGGTCCAGCTTCACGCCGTGAGCTCGATTGGCGCCAGCGCGTCTCCCTGAGGCAGAATCCGGCCGATCACCGCGGCTTGGCGGTAGCCGAGCGCCCGCAGTGCGTCCAGGCACGCGGAGGCGCGTTCCGCAGGCACGCTGGCCAGCAGGCCGCCAGCCGTTTGCGGGTCGAACAGCAGCGCATAGCGCGGGTGATCGACCATCGATGCCTGGCTCCGAAGCGCGCGGCGGAGCCGCACGTTTGCAGGCTGCAGGGAGCTGAGGATGCCCGCGGCAGCTGTCTCTTCCGCACCATCGAGCACGGGCAGGGCGGACAGCGTCAGTTCGGCATCCACTGCGGAGGGCCGCGTCATTTCGACGAGATGCCCGATCAGACCGAAGCCGGTCAGGTCGGTGCAGGCGGTGGCGCCGTGTTCATGCAGGCACCGGGCTCCGAGCCGGTTGGACTGGCACATGGAGTCGAGGGCCGCATCGATCCAGCGGCCGCGCGCCTTCAGCAGGGCGTGTGCGGCAAACAGCGTGCCGGTGCCGACTGGCTTGGTGAGGATGAGCACGTTGCCGGCGCGCATACCGCCCTTTCGCAGTAGCGAATGCAGGTTCTCGTCGACCAGTCCGTTGACCGCGAAACCCAGGGCCAGCTCGCGGCCTTCGCCGGTGTGCCCGCCCACCAGCGCGCAATTGGCCTCATTCAGCACTTCCAGCGCGCCGGACATCATCTGAAACAGCACGTCCTCGACCTTCGATTCCAGGCCCGAGGGCACCGTGACGACTGCGGTTGCGGACTGCGCCTCGGCGCCCATGGCGAAGATGTCGCCGAGGGCGTGGTTGGCAGCAACGCGGCCGAACATATAGGGGTCGTCGATGAAGGCACGGAAGAAGTCGATGCTATGCACCAACGCCTTCCCCGGAGGCACGCGCAACACCGCGGCATCGTCTGGGGCGTGCAGGCCGACAATCACATCCGGGCGATCGACCGGGTGCAACGCAGCCAGGGCGCGCGTGAGCACGCCCGCGCCCACCTTCGCGCCGCATCCGCCGCAGCGCATCGCGACGGCCGAGATCGCCTGCGCAGCCTCGTCTCGGTCGAGCTGGACCGACGAAGCGACCGGCACGGACGCGAGCCGCTCCTGCATGGGCGAGAACTCGTTGAACTTGCGCATGAAGCGGCGGTCGATCCGGTCCTTCCAATGCCACAGCCACGCGCCCTGGAGCTTGAGCGCGCCACGCGATGCGACCGCGTACCGGTCGCCGGTGCTGATCAGCGCGAGCCAGCGGCGTTGCGGGCGATAGGGACGCAGCGCGTGTCCCATGACCGCCAGGCGCAGGTTGCGCGCCAGCGGCGGGCCCTGGCGGACGGCAAACACACCGGCCTTCTCGCGTGGGTGGTTGACCATCGCGGCGATGTCGCCGGCCGCAAAAATGCGCGCGTCGGTCGCGGTTTGCAGGGTGTCGGTGACCTGAATGAAGCCGTCCGCATCCAGCGCGAGGCCGGTGTCGCGCAGCCACGACGCGCCGCTGGCGCTGGTCACCCAGACGACCTCGTCGGCGTCCAGTGATTCGCCCCGCGCCGTCCGAATGCCTCCGGCGTCCACCTGCTGTACCTCGGCGCCAACGTGCAGGACGACTCCTCTGTCGATCAGCACTCGAGCGAAACTGCGGCGCACTGCGGCGTTGTGCGTCGGCAGGATGTGCGCATCGCGCGTCACAAGGTGCATCTGCAGTTCGTCCGGATCGCGCCCGAGCGCGCGAAGTTCGTCGCGCAACCGGTACTGCATCGCGAGCGTGAGCTCCACGCCGCCCGCTCCGCCGCCGACAACCGCGATGCGCGTCACGCCGGTACGGGCGCGAGTCCGTGCGAGCAACGCCAGCCAGCGCTGGTTGAATCCGTTGATCGGTTTGACCGGCACCGCGTGCTCGGCCGCGCCTGGGACGTTGGCCAGCCGCGGCGTGGAGCCGATGTTGATCGACAACAGATCGTAGGGCACCGGCGGCCGAGTACGGCAGAGCACCTTGCCCCCGGCGCGGTCCAGGCCCACGGCTTCGTCGCGAAAGAAGCGCGCTCCGGCAAATTCAGCCAGCGCGCGCAGGTCGAGATGCACTTCGTCGTAACTGTAGTGCCCGGCGATGTAGCCCGGCAGCATGCCCGAATACGGGGTGTGCGTATCGCGGCAGATCACGCTCAGCCGGACGCCGGGCACTGGGTCCATCCCGAAGCGTTTGAGCACGCCGACGTGCGAGTGGCCGCCGCCAACCAGCACGATATCCCGCAGTACGAGTTGCTCCTGCATCTGTATTACCGGCCCTCTATGCCTGCGGGAGGCTGCGGGCCCCGTGGCGCACCGTTCGAGGATTGCCGAGCCCGCGCGCGTGCAGCGTCTCGTGACGGCTTGGGCTCATCATAGCGAACGCGATCCGCTCGGGAATGCAAGAAAAGACGCCGGCCCGCATGCCGACGGGGGCCACGACCCGACCAGTCGCGTACAGACGAACAGCCTGGCCGCCGCGCAGGCCGCCAGGCTGTTAGCGTTCCTGAGATGACCCGGCACGCGCGCGTGCTACGAACCGCCCGCCTTGCGCGGCGTCGTGATCTTCTTCTGCGCGCCGCGAGCCGGCTTCGAGGCCTTGCCCGTCTCGGTCTTCTTGTCGCCGCGAATGCGCGACGCAGCCGCACGGAGGCGCTCGCCGACGCTCTTCTGCGTCTTCGGCGCGTCGCCAGCCTCGGCCGCGGTCGCCTTGTCCGCAGCCGCTTTCTTCGGGTCGAACTCAGACCCGACCAACTCGACCAGCGCCGTCTCGGCGCCGTCGCCGCGACGATGACCGAGCTTCAGGATGCGCGTGTAGCCGCCCGGCCGCTCCATGAAGCGCGGTGCCAGATCGGCGAAGAGCTTCGCGACGACGTCGGGGTTGAGGATGTCCTGCCCGACCTGACGCTTCGCCGCCAGCGTCTTGCCCTTGGGCTCGGCCGCCCTGACGCCGCGCTTGGCCACGGTGATGATCTTCTCGACGAAGGGCCGCAGCTCCTTGGCCTTCGGCACCGTGGTGGTGAGGTGCTCGTGGGTGAGCAGGGCCTCGGCCTGATTGCGCAGCAGCGCCATCCTGTGCTCGGTAACCCGACCCAACTTGCGATGTCCAACTCGATGTCTCATGAGTGTTCCCCTAGCCGCTAGCCGCTCGTCCCAAGGTCACCCCAGCGCGCTAACTCCGCGCGGCGCGGGCCCCGACAGCCGCTAGTCAGTCCTGCGCGCCTGACGGGTCAAGGCGCATGCCCAGACCGAGTCCCATCGTCTGCAGGATCTCTTTGATTTCGTTGAGCGACTTACGGCCGAAGTTCTTCGTCTTCAGCATGTCGCCTTCCGTCTTCTGCACGAGCTCGCGAATGGTACGGATGTTCGCGTTCTTCAGGCAGTTGTACGACCGCACCGACAACTCGAGCTCTTCCACGCTCTTGTCGAGGTGCTCGTTCGAGCCACCGACACGGGCGCCCTCGCCCGCCGCCTCCGCAGACGGCTCGTCTTCGTCGTCGAGGTTGATGAAGATGCTCAGATGGTCGCGGATCAGCTTGGCCGACAGCGACACGGCGTCGCGGGGCGTCACGGACCCGTTGGTCCACACGTCGAGCGTGAGCTTGTCGTAGTCGGTAGTCTGCCCGAGGCGCGCCGCCTCGACCAGGTAGTTCACCTTCTTGACGGGCGAGTGCACCGAGTCAATCGGAATCCAG
>JANORI010000365.1:0-2383 GCA_031415235.1 Acidobacteriota bacterium
CGTCGGCCGGTGATCACCTCGTTGCACGACCGCAGGCCGAACAGCTTGTGGCTGAGCGCCATCGTACGCCGTGCCAGCGACGCCGGCAGAAACGGTCCGGCGTAGACGTCGCCGTCCCGCGCCACCTGACGGGCGACCAGCACGCGGGGAAACGTCTCGCTCACCGTGAGCCGCAAGTAGGGGTAGTTCTTGTCGTCGCGGAGCAGGATGTTGTACTTGGGAGCCCGACGTTTGATGAGGTTGTTCTCGAGGGCCAGCGCCTCCACGACCGAGTCGGTCACGGTCACCTCGAGCGTCGTGACCTCATCGAGCAGCGCGTCGGTCTTGGGGCTCGATCCGTAGGCGCCGAGGTACGACCGGACCCGGTCGCGCAGGGACCGGGCCTTGCCCACATAGATGGTCTGGCCGTCGCGATTTCCGTAGAGGTAGACGCCAGGCTGCTCGGGCAGCCGCGCGATCTGTTCCTTGAGATCCTGAATGGCCATGCGTTACGCTTCATTCTAACGAATGACCTTTACCGGCTTCATCGGCGCAGCCTGCATGTTCCCACTGCGCGTGATCATCAATACGAGCGTCGCCCTGGGGATCCATCCCAACGTGCTCACGCTCATCGGCGTACTCGTGAACATCGTGGCCGCCTGGGCCCTGGCCGTCGACCGGTTCGTGTTGGCCGGCTTCATCATGATTGCGGCCAATGTCTTCGACTTCATCGACGGCAAAGTGGCCCATCTCACCGGCAAGCAGTCGGAATTCGGGGCGTTCTGGGATTCGACGCTCGACCGCTTCTCGGATCTGGCGCTCTTTACCGGGCTCATCTGGCTGTACTCGTCCCGCGGCCGCGAAGGCTACGTGCTGGTCGCGACCGCGGCTCTCATCTTCTCGATCATGACAAGCTACGCGCGCGCCCGGGCCGAGTGCCTCATCGACAAGTGCAAGGTGGGGTTCATGGAGCGGCCCGAGCGCATCGTGCTCTTCATGATCGGGGCCTTCACCGATCGGATGGCGGGCGTGCTGTGGGTGATCTTGACGCTGGCCGTGGTGACCGTGGCCAACCGCATCTACTACACCTATCTAGCGCTCAACCGGCTGGACATGCCGTCGACCGACGGCGTCGCGGGAGCGTTCTGGCGCTTCTTCTTCTGGCGGGATGATCGCGCGACCCTGCCCTACGACATCTGGGTGATTGCGATCCTCGCCTTCGTGTGGCTCACGCCGCCGGACTGGCTGCGCGACCCCACCGCCTCGGGGCTGGGCCTGCTCGGGTTCTTTCTGCAGTAGGCCCCGGAGGTTTAGGCCCAGACCACCTTGCGCGCTTCCCGAGTCACTACGACGCCTTCCGTTTCCGCGCCACGGCCCGGGGACCAGCGGCGGCCTTGGGAGCCTTCTTCAGCACCGGCTCGACCTGCGGTTCTTCGACCTTCGCGGTGGGGCGGCGTCCAGCGCTCACCTGATCGAGGCTGCGACGCAAGGCTTCCATGAGGTCGAGCACCTTGGGCGGCGCCTCTTCACGTGCCACAACCACGTCTTCACCGGCGATCTTGGCGTCGATGATCGTGCGCAGGCCAGCCTGGTACTCGTCGGTGTAGGTCTTGAGGTCGAGCGGCGCCAGGTAGCTCTCGATGACCTGCTGCGCCAACTTCGCTTCCGCCGGCGTCACCTGGCCGCGCACATCGCGCAGCTCGTCGATCTGGTCGATGGTGCGGATCTCGGCGGCGTGGTGCAGGGTGTACATCACCAGTCCCTGTTTGTGCGGCTTCACGGCGACGAGATACTCGCGGCCGTGAATCGCGACCTTGCCGATGCCGGCCTTTCCGATCATGCCGTCGCGCATCACGGCATAGGCATCGGCAACTTGGTTTATCCGCCGCTCGTCTGACAACGGCACGACCATTCTGCAATTCGGACAAGCGGGCGATTTGCCCGTTGCGGCTGATTACGACGACGACAATCGCGCCGACATTGCGATTTATCGTCCCAACGGCGCAAACGGCGCGGAATGGTGGATTTTGCGAAGTTCGACGGGTTCGGTTTTCGCCACGCAATTCGGCAACTCGACGGATAAAGCCGTCTGGGGCGATTACACGGGCGATGGACGCGCAGACATCGCTTTTTGGCGACCTGCGATTGGTTTCTGGTATATTTTGCGCTCGGAAGATTTATCGTATTACTCGTTTCCGTTCGGCGCATCGGGCGACATTCCCGTTTCGGGCGATTACGATGGCGACGGCAGATGGGACGCGGGCGTTTTTCGTCCATCAAGCGCAACTTGGTTTGTCCAACGCTCGACGGCAGGAACTTTGATTCAGCAATTCGGACTAGCGGGAGACCGCCCGATTCCGAACGCTTTTGTGCCTTAAAGTTCAGAGTTACGCCTTCAGGCGTG